>NZ_DEPM01000253.1:3259-21974 GCF_002358775.1 Martelella sp. UBA3392 | reverse complement strand
AGATGGGTTTTTCGGAAGATGAAATCGACGCGATGACGCGGACCGCGATCGAGGCCGCCTTTGTGGATGAGCCGACGCGCAAGCGTCTGCTTTCGCGGCTCGCCGGCTGAAACGGTGCAAACTAGGCGCTTTCGCGAGCGCGATGCTTGCCGGGTGTAAGGCTTTTGCGCCATAAACAGCATGAGTGCGTAAAAGACGGGAAAACACCATGGACGGCGTAACGGTCATCAACCACCCCCTGGTTCAGCACAAGCTGACCAAGATGCGGCAGAAGGAAACCTCGACGGCGGGATTCCGGCGGCTGCTCAGGGAGATTTCGACGCTGCTCTGCTACGAGGTGACCCGCGATCTGGAACTGACCATGGAAACCATCGAAACGCCGATGACGACCATGGAAGCGCCGGTGCTGGAAGGCAAGAAACTGGTGTTCGCCTCGATCCTGCGCGCCGGCAACGGGTTGCTCGAAGGCATGCTCGACCTCGTGCCGTCCGCCCGCGTCTCCCATATCGGCGTCTATCGCGATCACGATACGCTGGAGGCGATCGAATATTTCTTCAAGGCGCCGGAGGATATCGGCGAGCGTCTGGTGATCGTCGTCGACCCGATGCTGGCGACCGGCAATTCCTCGATCGCCGCCATCGACCGGCTGAAGGAGCGCGGCGTCACCAATATCCGCTTCCTGTGCCTTCTGGCAGCACCCGAGGGCATCGAGAATTTCCGCAAGGCCCATCCCGACGTTCCGGTCTACACCGCCGCGATCGACAGCCATCTCAACGAGAAGGGCTATATCGTGCCCGGCCTGGGCGACGCCGGCGACCGGATGTACGGCACGAAATAGCCGCTATTTTTGAAGCGGCAGCCGGTAGCGGACGAAGCCGTCGGCCTTGTCGTAGCTGTCATAAAGCCTGCGGGCCTGGGCGTTGTCGGCATTGGTGTGCCAGTAGAGATTGGTCCAGCCATTGCGGCGGCCGGTCGCGATCAGATCATCGATCAGCGCGCGGCCGATGCCGCTGCCGCGCATCTCGGGGTCCACGAACAGGTCTTCCAGATAGCAGGCCGGCTCCACCGCCCAGGTGCGCGGGTGCAGGATGCAGGTCGCAAAGCCGGCGACCGTGTCGTCGACCAACGCAAGCCGGGTGAAAACCGGGCTCACCGGATCGATGATCCGGTTCCAGGTCATCGCGGTCACCGCGTCATCCAGCGCGGCGCCGTAAAACTCCAGATAGCCCTGCCAGAGCCTCAGCCAGTCGTCCCGATCAGCGGGCCCGGCATCGCGGATCACCGGGGCGGTCATTCGCCTGCCTCTTGAAGAACTTGCAGATGCTCACCCGAAAGTTCGATTTGCGGCGCCCGGATCAGGCTGTCCATCTGCTCCAGCTTCGAGGCGCTGGCGATCGGCGCGGTGACGCCGCGTCGGGTCATCAGCCAGGCAAGGGCGATTGCCGCCGGATGTTCGCCCGTCTCCGCGCTCACCTGCTCCAGCGCCTTCAGGATCCGGCGGCCGCGCTCGTCGAAATATTTGGCGATCCCGCCGCCGCGCGCGCTTCCCGCGGTGTCATCGGCGGATTTGTATTTTCCAGTGAGAAAGCCGGAGGCGAGGCTGAAATAGGTGATGACGCCGATATCGTGCTCGACGCAAAGATCGGCCAGCGCGCCCTCGAAAGACGAGCGTTCGTAGAGATTATACTCCGGCTGCAGCACGTCATAGCGTGCCCGTCCGGTATGCTCGGCAACCTTCAGCGCCTCGCCAAGCTGTTCGGCATCGAGATTGGACGCGCCGATGGCGCGCACCTTGCCCTGTTCGCGCAACCGGCTGAACGCGCCGATCGTCTCGTCATAGGAGGTGTTTTCATCCGGCCAGTGGGCAAGATAGACGTCGATATAATCCGTTTGCAGCCGCTTAAGCGAGTCTTCTACGGCTTCCGCGATCCAGGCCTCACCGAGGCCCTTCTTGTCCGGCGCCATTTCGGAGCCGACCTTGGTGACGATCACCACATCCTCGCGCCGGACGCCGCCACGCTTCAGCCAGTTGCCGATAATGGTCTCGGATTCTCCGCCCTGATTGCCATCCACCCATTTCGAATAGACGTCGGCGGTGTCGATGGCGTTGAAGCCGGCATCGACAAAGCGGTCGAGCAGGGCGAATGAGGTCTTCTCGTCCGCCGTCCATCCGAAGACGTTGCCGCCGAACACGAACGGCGCGATGGCGATGTCGGTGCGGCCCAGAATTCTTCTATGCATGATTTCCTCCGGCGGTTTGAGAACGCGATTTCGCGTTTTAGATAGCGTCCAGTCTATGCAATGCAAACGGTGCGAGGCAATGCTTGCGCTTGCGCGCCGCGGTTTTTATGGTGGCCGTCGAAAAGGTGAGGAGATCCGATGCTGCGTTTTGGAATTATGTCGACGGCCAAGATCGGCCGCGAGCTTGTCGTGCCGGCCATCGTCGATGCGGAAAACTGCATATTGGCGGCGGTCGCGAGCCGCGATATCGGCCGTGCGCGGGCGATGGCCGAGCGTTTCGGCGCCCCCCAGGCCTTCGGCTCCTACGAGGAAATGCTGGCAAGCGACGAAATCGACGCCGTCTATATCCCGCTGCCGACATCCCAGCATGTCGAATGGGCGATCAAGGCGGCGGATGCGGGCAAACACGTGCTGGTGGAAAAGCCCCTCGCGTTGAAAGCGGATGACATCGCGCCCGTCATTGCCGCGCGCGACCGCAACAATGTGTTGGTCAGCGAGGCCTATATGGTCACCTACACGCCGGTCTGGCGCAAGGTCCGGTCGCTGCTTGCGGAAGGCGCGATCGGCGATCTCGTCCACGTCCAGGGCGCGTTCACCTATTTCCTTCGCGACGAAACCAATATGCGCAATATCCCCGAGCTCGGTGGCGGCGGCCTGCCCGATATCGGCGTCTATCCGACCGTCACCACGCGCTTTGCGACGGGCAAGGAGCCGGAGCGCGTTCAGGCCACGGTGCGCTATGACGAAAACTTCGGAACGGATATCTACGCCTCGGTGCGGGCGGAATTTCCAGGCTTCGAACTCAGTTTCTATGTCTCCACCCAGCTTGCCAGCCGCCAGTTCATGGCTTTCCACGGAACCGATGGGCTGATCGAGGTGGTCTCCCCCTTCAACGCCGATCGCTGGGGCGAGGAAACCGTGCTGCTCTCCAACCGCAACCACAGCGAAACCCAGGCCTTCCGCTTTCAGGACAGCCGGCAATATGTGCGCGAGGTCGAGGCTTTCGCAAGGGCGGCTTCGGGAGCGGAGGAAGAGGTCTTCACTCTTGAGGATTCGGTGCGCAACCAGCGCTTCATCGATGCCGTCTACCGTGCCGGCAACGCCGATGGCGGCTGGACGACGGTCTGAATTTCCAAGCATGCGCTCGCTGGCCGCAGCTTCGCGGCCAGCGATCTCTCATGAAAATGTCTCCGCCGGCGTCTCCGGCTCCCGCACCACCGCGAAAGCGGCAAGCGCCTTCCGGTGGTCAAATTTGAGAAAGACATCATTCATAGGCTACCGCCTTTGCCTGAAAATCGGCATCCGTCATCCGGAATGGCCAGATCACGATTTGGTCGTACCAGCCGATGGAATATGCTCCGGTTGAGGATCGCCCCAGATATGCGTTGGAAAACGGGGCATATGACGATTTGGGCGCTGATGCGTTGGTGGTAGAGATGACCTCGCCCGCCGCCAGAGCCGTGCCGGCCTCATCGAGGTTGACCGCGACGCCGAAATCATCGAGGGACGTGACGCCGGCCGGCAACAGGCGCGTTGTCGCGGACGACCCGTTCCATGCACTGAAGCCCGCGCCCGATGCGCCGGCCTGACCGATGAGCCAGTTCGCCATGTCGAGCCCGAGGATCCGCCCGTTGTCCGCGGCCGAAGCGAGACGGGCCTGCACCAGCACACTCACCTGATCACGCTTCAGCAGCGCCGCCACCGCTGGGCTCAACTGCGCCTTGTCGGCCGGCCGGGTGACACTTGTTCCGTTGGTGGGGATGTAGGAGGTCGCGACCAGCCCCAGTTCGACCTGCGGAAAGGCGACGAGGATATCGGAAGCATAAACATCCGATGCACCCGACGGGGCGTTATTGCCGAGAGCCGCAGTGCCATAGCTCTGCGAATAGGCGCTTTCATAACGCAGCCATTCTTCGGTCGCTTCAAGCACGCTGTCGACTTTGCCATCGACCGCAATCGAGAACTGACGCTTGGCGGCGTCAAACTGCCTGACATAGACCGACATGACCACGGGGCCACCGCCGCCGACATTGTTGGCAAACCGTACAAAGGTGCTGGGGGCTGCGGGCATCTGCACCCGGTAGACATTTCCCCGCACGCCATCCGGGCCGGTTTCGTCCGGCATATGCGTGACGATCGTGTTTTCCCCCAGCGTCAGTTGGGGGAGGTTTCTGGTGATGCATAGATTCGTTGCAGGCCCCTCCAGCAGCAATTGCCGTTTTCCATGGGTGTAATCGAAACGCGGCTGGTCGGCCGCAGCCACCCGGATCAGGCCATCGGCATCGATATAAGTGGCCGTTCCGGAACGGGTGAAGGCGAGGATATCCGTGAGCGGCCTTGCCGCCAGAGCCGCGAGCGTCGCGAACGAGCCGGATAGGATATCGGCTGTCGGCACAGTCGTTAAGGCATGGCGGTCCCGTCGCAGATCGAGGATTGCAGCCGGGCCGTATGCGCCGCCGCCCGCGCTTTCCGCGCGATAGGCCGGCGCTGTCCAGAAGAGCTCCGGCTGTCTGCGGCTGCTTTCGGCAATGGAGATGCCCAGCCTCATATCAACCCCACCAGCGCATCGGCGGTGGTGCCGGTGGCCAAAACATGGCTGATGCGGATGGGCAGAATGGTCCCCGCCGCCACGTTCTGAAATGTAACGGTCTCGCCGGAGGCGAAGGTGGCCGTCAGGTCGCCGGCAATGCCGACATAGATTGCGCGGGTAACCTCCAGCACCGGCGCGGCGTCGCTGGTGGTGATCGGAAATCCGTCATAGGCCGGGCTGGTGAGCGTTGCGTGGCGGGATGCAAATCTGTCTGTCATGACGCGTCTCCTTGGCTTTGCGTTGACCGGATTCAATTCTGGGGGCTGCGGGGAGAGCGGGGATTTGCGGGGAGAAAACAGGATCGATTGTGCAAGGTAGACGCGGATCGGTTAAACTGAGTCCATGAGCAATCTCTTCGACGCCGAATCGGCCACAAACCTGACGGAATTTACGGTTTCGGAGCTTTCCGGATCGATCAAGCGCACGGTCGAGGACCGGTTCGACCGGATTCGCCTGCGCGGCGAAATCTCCGGCTACCGCGGACCACATTCCTCGGGGCATGCCTATTTTTCGATCAAGGACGAGCGCGCCCGGATCGATGCCGTCATCTGGCGGGGCGTGTTTTCCGGGCTGAAGATCAAGCCGGAAGAGGGCATGGAGGTGATCGCCACCGGCAAGGTCACCACCTTCCCGGGCGCGTCAAAATACCAGATCGTGGTGGAGGCGCTGGAACCTGCCGGCGCCGGCGCGCTGATGGCGCTTCTGGACGAACGCCGAAAAAAGCTGGCCGCCGAAGGCCTGTTCGACGAGACGGCCAAGAAGAAGCTGCCGTTCATGCCGCGCGTCGTCGGCGTGGTCACGTCGCCGACCGGCGCAGTCATCCGCGATATCCTTCACAGGATTGCGGATCGCTTTCCGGTCCATGTCGTGGTCTGGCCGGTCAAGGTCCAGGGCGAGGGTTCGGGCGATGCGGTTGCCGCTGCCATCAGGGGCTTGAACGCGCTCGGCCCCGGTGCCTCGGTTCGCCGTCCCGATGTCCTGATCGTCGCGCGCGGCGGCGGCTCGCTTGAGGACCTCTGGAGCTTCAATGACGAGGCGGTGGTGCGGGCGGCCTATGAAAGCGAGATCCCGCTGATCTCCGCCGTGGGCCACGAGACCGACTGGACGCTGATCGACCACGCCGCCGACTACCGCGCGCCGACGCCGACGGGGGCGGCCGAACGGGCCGTGCCGGTGAAGGCCGAACTCGTCGCCGATCAGGCGCGGCTTGCGGCACGGCTTGCAAGTGCTGCGACCCGGCTGATGGATTTCCGCCGCCAGACGCTGACCGGGCTTTCACGCGGCCTTCCGTCGCTCGATCAGTTGCTGGCGCTGCCGCGGCGGCGCTTCGATGAGGCGGCGCTGAGAAACACCCGCGCGCTGGAACTCAACACCATCAACAAGCGCCGGATGTTCGAGCGCAGCGCCTCCGGCCTGTCGGCAACGCCCCAGCGCCTTTCAATGATGATCGCCCGCGACCGCGAAAAGGTGGCGGTGCTTTCGCGCCGGGCGGCGACCGCGATCGATGCCGGCCTCAAAACCCACCGCGCCGCCATTGCCGGCCAGCAGCGGGTGCTGAACTCACTGTCCTATCGCAATGTGCTGGCGCGCGGTTTTGCCGTGATCCGCGATCAGGACAACCGCCCCGTCTCCCGCGCCGCCGGGCTCGCGCATGGCGCGCCGATCGAGATCGAGTTTTCCGATGGCAGAGTGAAAGCGGTGACGGGCGAGGGGACAACACCCCCGGAGGCTCCGCCTGCGCCAAAGAAAAAGCCAAAAGCCCCCGCCAAACCACCCACGCAGGGCAGCCTGTTTTAGGCACCACGGACTTGCACCCTAAATCTCCCCCCTTGAGGGAGAGATGCCCCGATAGGGGCAGAGAGGGGCGAGCCCTCTCCGAGAGCACGGAATATGCGGCTCTTAGGGCTGACGCCCTCTACCCCTCTCTGTCGCTTTCGCGACATCTCCCCCTCAAGGGGGGAGATTGTGGCTGAGAGGTCGGGGAGCCGTCGATAGCCAGGAACGTCGGCAAAGCCGAACAAGCATCTTGCTGGAGCGCGTGGCATCTCAACAGCCGTCGCGGCCTCAGCCTCACCCCCGCAACAAGACCGTCCCGCCTACTCGGCCCATTCGCCGCCGCGCATCACCGGTGTGGCGTTGCCGGCGGCATCGATGCCGTCGATGTCGATCCGGTCGGAACCGATCATCCAGTCGATATGGATCAGCGATGCATTGCCGCCGCGCGCGGCGATCTCGTCGGGCGAAAGCTTGTCGCCGTTGAGGAAGCATTTCGAATAGCACTGGCCGAGCGCGATGTGGCACGAGGCGTTTTCGTCGAACAGCGTGTTGTAGAACAGGATGCCGCTGGCCGAGATCGGCGAGGAATGCGGCACCAGCGCCACTTCGCCCAGCCTTCGCGCGCCCTCGTCGGTGTCGAGCACCTTGTTCAGCACCGCTTCGCCCTTGGCGGCAGACGCTCTGACGATCCGGCCCTCGCTGAATTCAACGCGGATGTCGTCGATCAGCGTGCCCTGATGCGATAGCGGCTTGGTGGAGGAGACATGGCCCTCGACCCTGAGCCGGTGCGGCGTGGTGAACACTTCCTCGGTCGGAATGTTCGGGTTGCAGATAATGCCGTTCTTGGCCATCGAGGCGCCGCCGCTCCATTCGTGCTCATCGGCAAGCCCGATTGTCAGATCGGTGCCGGGGCCGGTATAGCGCAGCGCCGAAAACCGCTTGGCGTTCAGCCATGCGGAGCGGGCATGGAGGTTCTCGTTGTGCTCGCGCCAGGCTGCGATCGGATCGGGCTGGTCGACGCGCGATGCGGCGAAGATCGCCTTGGCCAGTTTGGCGACGGCCATGCCGTCCGGGTCGCCGGGAAACACCGTCCTCGCCCAGGCAAGCGTCGGGTAGGAGACGATGTTCCAGTTGATGTCGAAACCGGCGATCTTTTCCAGCGCCGGCTTGTAGGCGGTCGACATGGCGCGGTTGGCGCGGGCCACCTTGTCGGCGTCCTGGGCGGCAAGCAGCATCGGGTCGTCGCCGGCGATCGCAAGCCTTGCCGCGCCATTGGCAAAGGCATTGCCCGTGCCCTCGTAAAGCCAGTTCGCGGCCTTGTCGAAGCTTGCGTCATGGCCGTGCTCGAAGCGTTCCAGCGTTGCCTGGGGATCGTTGAACAGCGTGGTCACCACGCCTGCGCCGGCCTGATAGGCATAGCGGCTGATCAGCCGCGTCAGCGGCTGCGCCTCGATCGGCGCGGTCATGACCAAATCCTGCCCCTCGGCAAGGTTGAGCCCGACCTTGACGGCGACCTCGGCAAGCTTCTCGAGTTTTTCCAGATCGATGGGATGGGGAAGCCGGGGTTGAGCGTTCATGGGCGCCTCGCTAACTGATTGATGTGTCGTGACACTATCTAGTTCGTTTTCGGGCGAAATTGAAGCGCCCCGGCCTTGCCGCATCCCTCTAGTATGAGAATACGCAGTTCAGGTCGCGCATGATCGCCGCATTCTCTGCAAGCCTGCCGTTCCAGAAGCGCGCCCCCAAACGGGAAGAAGCCCGCGGCGATCCGATCTGAGGTTTACGCGATCACCCCCGCTACAATCGCACCCAGCGCCTTCACCGCATCGGCCGGCGCGAGCTTCACCTGCAGGCCGCGCTGGCCGCCATTCATCACCACATAGGGCTCGGCAAGCGCCTTCTCCTCGAATACGGTCGGCACGCGTTTTCTCTGGCCGAAGGGCGAGATGCCGCCGACATGATAACCGGAAAGCCGCTCGGCGGTCCTGGCGTCCAGCATCTCGGCGTGCTTGCCGGAAAAGGCGGCGGCGAGCTTCTTCATCGAGACCTCGGCATTGGACGGCACCACCGCGCAGACCGGCTTGCCGTCGACATTGGCCATCAGCGTCTTCAGCACCCGGTCGGGGGGCTCGCCGATCGCCGCGGCCGCCTGCAGCCCGACCTTGAAGGCATTGGGGTCGTAATCATATTGCTGGATCGTATAGCTGACGCCGGCCTTGTCGAGAAACCTTGTCGCCTGCGTGGTCTTCGCCATCGCCTACCCCCTGCCGAACAGGGCTTCGTAGATTTCAGGCTTGAAGCCCAGCGTAATCGCGCCGTCCTTTTCCAGCACCGGCCGCTTGATCATCGAGGGCTGGGCCAGCATCAGTCCGATCGCCTTGTCCCGCGTCAGGTCGGCCTTTTCGGCGTCGGGCAGCTTGCGGAAGGTCATGCCGGCGCGGTTCAGCATCTTGTCCCAGCCCGCCGCGTCGCACCAGCGCTCCAGATGCGCGCGGTCGATCCCGGCTTTCTTGTAGTCGTGAAAATCATAGGCGATGGAATGCGCGTCGAGCCAGGTCCAGGCCTTCTTCATGGTGTCGCAGTTTTTAATTCCGTAAAGCGTGACCGGCATGGCGTCTCTCCTGTTTGCCTTTGCTTTAGCAAGCCGGCGCCCATGAGAAAAGCCCGGCGCGGGGCCGGGCTTTTCAGGAACTGTCACTGTCAGGCCCGGACGGGCCTATTCATTGATCAGTCGCTTCAGCAGTTCAACCTCCTGCGACAGCTTGTTGTCCTTCTCCAGAAGGTCCTCGATCTTGCGCACGGCGTGCAGCACGGTGGTGTGATCGCGTCCACCGAAGCGGCGGCCGATTTCCGGGAAGGAGCGCGGCGTCATGGTCTTGGCAAGGAACATCGCGATCTGGCGCGGCTTGACGATCACCCGCGTGCGGCGGTTGGAGACGAGCTCCTGCCGGGTGACGCAATAATGGCGGGCAACCACGCGCTGGATATCCTCGATGCGCACCCGCTTCGGCTCGCCGGTGCCGACGAGATGAACCAGAAGCTCATCGACGCGATCGATCGAAAGGTCGGGCTCGAAGGAGCGGCGGAACAGGAGCTGGTTGAACGCGCCCTCAAGTTCGCGCCCGCTCGCGGTTACCTTGCTGGCGACATGTTCGAGCACCTCGGGTGCGATATCGATCGACGGGTCTTCCTGCTGCGCCAGTTCAAGCCGGCGCTTCAGCATTTCAAGCCGCATCGCGTAGTCGGGGCCGTTCATTTCCAGCGAGACGCCGCCGGTCAGCCGCGAGCGCACCCGCGGGTCGAGCGATTCCAGCTCCCAGGGCGCGCGGTCGGCGGCGACCACCACCTGTTTGGCGCTGTCGAGCAGCGTATTGATCAGGTGGCAGAACTCGTGCTGGATCATCTTGCCCTGCAGGAACTGCATGTCGTCGATCACCAGAAGATCGATATTGCGGAGCGAATCCTTCAGCGTCAGCGCGTCATTGTCGCGGATCGCGGTGGCGAACTTCCACATGAAATATTCGGCGGTGAGATAGACCACGCGCTGCTTGTCCGGCGCGGCAAGCGCTGCGTTGGCGATCGCCTGCAGAAGATGGGTCTTGCCGAGGCCGACCGAGGAGTGAATGAACAGCGGGTTGAAGCGCACCGCCGCCATGCCGGATTCGGCGATGGTCTTGGCCGCGGCAAAGGCAACCCGGTTGGACGCGCCCTCGACGAAGCTGTCAAAGGTGAAGAAGGGGTCGAGCGGCGAGCCGAACACGGTCTGGCCCGATGCGCTGGCGCCGCGCGCCTGCGGCGTTTCCGGGTCGGGCATCAGCGGCTGGCCGGCAGGCGCGCGGTTCAGCGGCCGCACGACCGGAGCCGGGCTGGCCGCGACCGGTTTCGGCTGCTCGCTCGCAAGTGCGGGACGCGGCGCGCGGGTCGCGGAACGGACCAGAACCTCGATCTTCATCACCTGCGGGCGCTCGACGCGGGCAATCTCGGTCAGCAGATCGAGATAGTGATTGTTGATCCAGGATTTCAGAAAGGCGGTGGGCACCGAAAAACGGACCACGCTCTTGTCGCAGGAATGCAGCTTCAGCCGGCCGAACCAGCTGGCATAGACGTCGCCGCCGACATGGGCTTTCAGGGCGGTGCAGAACCGTTCGAAGAAGATATCGTCCCCGTTGGAATTCATGGCAGCTGTCGCCGGTTTCGTATCATTTTCACCGGCCTCGGTTTCGCCCGCATTGTCCTCGGTGCGAGAGGCTACCATTCTCATTCTCATCGTTGCCGCCTTTCAAACGTCATCACCCTGGCGCGCGCTTGTTTTTATATCGCCCGCTGCCTGTTTTCGCCCTGCTGCCGGTGTCTTCCCGGCATGCGTTTAAGTCCGGCTCTCAGCCGGAATTGGGACTTTCCGCCGCTTGCCTGCCATCCGATCCTCGTATCGGAAAATGCAGGCTGCAAAATGTCCGGAGTTTCTATGTTTTGAAGTTCTGCTTCCCCTCCTGAGCTCGTAGGTCATTTGCAAAAGACACACAGGAACGAACCCGGAATTCTGGCGAATACCGGATAACAACCTGTGATTGTTGGAAAAACGGCGCCCAAAAAGCCGCCGCTCCCAGCGTCGGGAAGACAACGTATCCTGTGTCGAACACGCCCCTCCCGAAAAATCCGGGAGCTCATTCCGTCTGCTGTCGGAGGTCATTTAGGCAAGAACGACCGACAATTTCAACAAGGATTTTTTGCCGATTCGGCGCTTCCAGCATTGACTCTTACCCGTGAGTTTGGGTCCCCGCGGAAGGGCTCGGAAGAATCGCTTTTGAATCAATTAGATTCACATATGCCTGAAATCGGATGGACGAAAATGCCGGAAAAAATAAATTTTTCAGATGTCATTATTACATGGACCGCGGCGGCCCAAAAATGGTGAAAATGCGGCAAACCTCGCGTAAGCCATTGAGAAGGTTCAAAATTCTTGGTCATTTTTGTGACATCTGTTCGTAATGTTCGCGTCACAATAGCCAAGTGTATGAACTCAAAACGAAAAACCCGGCGCGAGGCCGGGTTGTTCAAAAAGTCTGCAATTCTTGTTCGGCTCAGGCCGAAATTGCCTTCACGCGCTGCGCCAGACGCGAAACCTTGCGCGAGGCGGTGTTGCGGTGAAGCACGCCCTTGCTGGCGGCGCGCGCCAGTTCCGGCTCGGCTGCGGCCAGAGCGGCCTTGGCCTGCTCCGGATCGCCGGCGAGGATCGCTTCTTCAACCTTGCGAACGTAACCGCGTACGCGGGTGCGGCGGGACTTGTTGACGGCTGTACGGCGGGCCATCTTGCGCGTCGCCTTTTTCGCCGAAGTTGTATTGGCCATATAAGTCTCTCTTCGAATTCTGACGCAAGCTCCGTCAGTCGCGGTTGCCGTGACCGGCCTGGATCGCTTTTGTGACGGGAGCAATTGATGAAGCTCATTGAGCTTTCAAATACTGTGGCCGGGCATATAAAGCCAATCCGGCTGCCCGTCAATGCTTAAATCCCGCAAAGTCGGGGGTAAAGCAGATACGGCGTTCGATTTACGGTCGTCGCCAGCCATTGCCATTGCCGCAAAGGCCCTTACACTTGTTGAGGCCGGGATCAAGCCACAGGAGCCGCCATGCGCGTCACCGTCTTTTCTGCCAAGCCCTATGACGAGGAATTTCTGAAAGCGGCCAATGAGGGCCGGCACGAACTGATCTTCACCGAGGCCGGGCTTCACGCCCCGACCGCGAAGCTTGCCGCCGGCTCGAAGGCGATCTGCGCCTTCGTCAACGATGATCTCGGGGCATCGGCGCTTTCGGTCCTGAAGGATGTGGGCGTCGAACTGGTGGCGCTCCGGTGCGCCGGCTTCAACCGGCTCGATCTCGCCGCTGCCGACCGGCTCGGCATCGCCGCCGCTCGGGTGCCGTCCTATTCGCCCTATGCGATCGCCGAACACACGCTGGCGCTGGTGCTGACGCTGAACCGCAAGATCCACCGCGCCTATAACCGGGTGCGCGAGGGCAATTTCGCGCTCAACGGCCTGCTCGGCTTCGACCTCCACGGCAAGACGATCGGCGTGGTCGGCACGGGCGGGATCGGCCGCAACGTCATCCGCGCCTTTTCAGGCTTCGGCTGCGAAATCCTGGCCTTCGATCCGTTTCCCAATGACGAGGCGGTGGCGCTCGGCGCGCGTTATGTGGACAAGCAGGAGCTTCTCGAAAAATCGGAAATCCTCACGCTGCACTGCCCGCTGACGCCGGAAACCCGCCATTTCATTGATGAGGACGCAATCGCTTCTATGAAGCGCTGCCGCATGCTGGTCAACACCAGCCGCGGCGGGGTCGTGGATACGCTTGCCGTCATCGAGGGGCTGAAATCGGGGCGAATCGGCGCGCTCGCCCTCGATGTCTATGAGGAGGAAGACGACCTGTTCTTCCGCGACCTGTCCTCCACCGTCATCCGCGACGACATCTTCGCCCGCCTTCTGACCTTCCCCAATGTCTTGATTACGGGCCATCAGGGTTTCTTCACCCAGGAGGCGCTCTTCAACATCGCCCACACCACGATCGGCAATATCACCGCCTTCGAGGAGAATGGCGCGGCGCTGCATCCGATCGGCAAAAGGTGAGGAGGCCGCCTGCGGCCGTTCCGCAGGCGAGGGGGCGACAAAGACGCGCATACGGCTTTTTCCCGGGCTCATTTTCGCCGGCGGCGCGTTTACCCATTAACGCCGCCTGACGGCGTTCGCGCAGAAAATCGGGAGAAAACCGCGAAAGGAGCGCTCACATGTCCAAAACCGTAGCAGAGATTGTCGTCGACACGCTGGAGAAAGCGGGCGCCAAGCGCATTTACGGCATACCCGGCGATACCATCAACCATTTCACCGACGCCGTGTCTCGGTCCGATCTTCGATGGGTCCACGTCCGGCATGAGGAGGCGGGCGCCTTTGCCGCCGGCGGCGAGGCCTATATGACGGGCGAACTCGCGGTCTGCGCCGGCACCTGCGGCCCCGGCTCGCTGCATTTCGTCAACGGTATCTATGAAAGCCACCGCAACGGCGCGCCGGTGGTGCTGATCGCCTCGGAGGTCGATCGTCCGCAAAAGGGCTTCGACTTCCCGCAGGATGTCGATCAGAAGAAGATCTACGAGCAGCATTCGGTATTCTGCGAGCATATCTCGCATCCCGCCCAGGCGCGGCGGATCGTCGCGATGGCGGCACAGGCGGCGCTCACCAAGGGCGGCGTCGCTGTGGTTATCGTCAGCGGCGACATGTTTCAGGAAAGCGATGACGATGCGGCTGAGTGGCGGGTCCACCGGCCCCGGCCCGTGGCGCGCCCGAATGATGAGGAGCTGGCCGAGCTTGCCGACCTGGTCGATCAGGCGAAACGCGTAACCATCTATGCCGGCATCGGCGCGCGCGATGCCCGCGAGGCGGTGGTGGCGCTCTGCCGCAAGGTCAAGGCGCCGATGGTCCACACCACCCGCGCCAAGGAATGGCTGGAGCCCGGTAACCCCTTCAACGTCGGCGTCAACGGCATTCTCGGCAACCGCGCCGGGTTGAATGCGCTGGAAAAGGCGGATCTGGTCATCTCGGTCGGCTGTGATTTCGCCTATACCCAGTTCTATCCCGATAGGAAGATCGTACAGATCGATATCGATCCCACGCATCTTGGCCGGCGCGCGCCGATCCATCTGGGCCTTGTCGGCGATGCCCGCACGACGCTGGAGGCGTTGTTGCCCAAGGTGCAGGAAAAATCCGACGAGAAGCATCTCAACCGCCATCTCAAGGAATGGCAGGAGGACCTGGCCGACTATGAGGAGGCGGGCGATGAACCCGACCCGAGCCTGATTCATCCGCAATTCGTCGCCAATATTCTGAACGCCAAGGCCGCCAGCGATGCGATCTTCATCTCCGATGTCGGCACGCCGATGGTGTGGATGCTGCGGCATCTCAAGGCCAATGGCAGCCGCCGGTTTCTCAACAGCCTGCTGCACGGCACGATGGCGAGCGCGATGCCGCAGGCGATCGGCGCCAAGCTCGCCTATCCCGACCGGCAGGTGATTGCCATGTGCGGCGATGGCGGATTGTCGATGCTGATGGGCGACCTCCTGACGCTCGTTCAGGAGGACGTGCCTCTGAAACTCCTCGTATTCAACAATTCCTCACTTGGCTTCGTCGAGATGGAGCAGCGCGTCGAGGGCCTTGTCGATCATTTCACCACGCTCGAAAATCCGGATTTCTCAAAGGTTGCCGAGGCCTGCGGCATTGCCGGCTTCCGCGCGGACAATGCGGAGCAGCTCGGATCGGCGATGGACGCCTGGCTTGCCGCCCCTGGCCCGGCGTTGCTCGACGTGAAGGTCAACCGCATGGAACTGGTCATGCCGCCCAAGGTCGAGGTCTCCCAGGTTGCCTCCACCGCGATGTTCGGCGTCAAGGCGGTGTTCGATGGCCGGATGAAGGAAGTGGTGTCTCTGCTCAGAAGCAATTTCCTGAAGTAGGCGGGACGGCTAACCCTTTTGACAGGCCGGACAATAGAAGGTGGAGCGGCCGGTCTGGACGGCGCGGGCGATGGTGCCGCCGCAATCCGCGTGCCGGCAGGGCGCGCCGGTGCGGTCGTAAACGGAGAAGGAATGCTGGAAATAGCCGAGCGTGCCGTCGGTCTTGCGATGGTCCCGAAGCGTCGAGCCGCCGGCCTCGATGGCTTCCGCGATCACATCGCGGATGGCCGGCACGAGCCGTCTCAGCCCGTCGCGCGGCCTGCCTGCGGGCGTTACCAGATGGCCGGCGGCGCGGAACGGCGACAGCCGCGCCCGCCACAGCGCCTCGCAGACATAGATATTGCCGAGGCCCGCGATATTGCGCTGGTCGAGCAGGGCGGCCTTCAGGCTCTGGGTCTTGCCGGCAAAACGGGTTGCCAGATAGTCGGCGTCGAGGCTGTTGCCGGTCGGCTCCGGGCCGAGGCCCTTGAAGCTTGCGTCTGCCTCGAGCCCGGCGCGCGGAACGAGCTTCATGAAGCCGAAGCGGCGCGGGTCGTTGTAGATGACGCGGGCCCGGCCATCGCTCAGATGGAAGACGACATGGTCGTGGATGGCGGCGGCGTTGCGCGGCAGGTGAAAGTCGCCGGGCGTTGCGGATGCGCTTCCGTCTTCCACCCGGTAGGACCCGGACATGCCGAGATGGGCGACGATCGTCATGCCGTCTTCGAGGTCGATCAGCAGATATTTCGCCCGCCGCCCAAGCGCGACAATTCGTCTGCCTTTCACGGCTTCGGCGAAATCCTGCGGGAACGGAAACCGGAGATCGGCCCGGCGCAGTTCCAGTGTTTTTATGATGCGGCCTTCCATGGCGGGGGCCAGCCCGCGGCGCACGGTTTCGACTTCCGGCAGTTCCGGCATGATGTTTTTAAGCCTTTGGCGTTTCGCTTTTGCGGGTTTCGGTTTATAGCCGCAACGGTGTCTGTTGTGTATCGCTGCAGCAGAGCCAATATTGGGCCCGATATAGCGATTCAGCGCGTGCTGACAAAGCCGAAACGGGCAGACGGAAGATTTTCAAGCGTGAGGTGCGTAAAATGACGGATAGCCGGACCACCGCCAATGGCGGCATGGAGACCTCTTTCGGCTTCAAGAATGTCGCGGACGGCGACAAGCAGCCTCTGGTCAACGATGTCTTCCACAAGGTCGCCAAGCGCTACGACATCATGAACGATGTGATGTCGGCGGGCCTGCACCGGGCCTGGAAGGCCGGCATGGTCGGCGCGCTGAACCCGCCCCCCGATCCCGATTATCATGTGCTCGACGTCGCCGGCGGCACGGGCGACATCGCCTTTCGCATCGTCGATGCGTCGAAGGGCCTCGCCCGCGCCACGGTGCTCGATATCAACGGTTCGATGCTGGCGGTCGGCGAGGAACGGGCCCAGAAGAAGGGCATTGCCGAAAACCTCACCTTCGTCGAGGCCAATGCCGAGGACCTGCCGTTTGAGGACAAGACCTTCGACGCCTATACGATCGCCTTCGGCATCCGCAACGTGCCGCATATCGACAAGGCGCTTTCGGAGGCCTACCGGGTGCTGAAACGCGGCGGCCGGCTGCTGGTGCTGGAATTTTCCGAGGTCGAGGCCCCGATCCTCGACAAGGTTTACGATCTCTGGTCGTTCCACGCGATTCCGCGCGTCGGCAAGGCGATCGCGGGCGATGGCGAGCCCTACCGCTATCTGGTCGAATCGATCCGCAAATTTCCGAACCAGAAGGATTTTGCCAAGATGATCGAGCGTGCCGGCTTCTCGCGGGTGAAGTTCACCAATTACTCCGGCGGTATCGCTGCCCTTCATTCCGGCTGGAAACTCTAGGCATTCATCATGGGCGCGCTTCGATCCTACTTCAACCTTCTCGGCGTCGGCTGGGTGCTGGCCCGCGAGGGCGTGATCAACGCGCTGCCGTCGGAAGGCCTGCCGCCCTATGCTCGGCTGGTAAAGACGATGCTGGTGCCGTTCGCCCGGCCCGGCGCGCGCAAGAAGGCGCGCTCCGACAGGCTCGGCAAGGCGATTTCGCGGCTCGGCCCCTCCTATGTGAAGATGGGGCAGTTCCTGGCGACCCGGCCGGATGTCGTCGGCGCCGGATTTGCCGAGGATCTGGCGCAGTTGCAGGACCGGATGCCGTTCTTCCCGGTCGAGGCCTCCAAGGCGACCATTCGCGGCTCGCTCGGCCGTTCCGTCGATGAGCTCTACACCGAATTCGGCGACCCGATCGCCGCGGCCTCGATCGCGCAGGTGCATCCGGCGACGGTCGCGACGCCCGAGGGCGAGAAGAAGGTCGCCGTCAAGGTGATCCGCCCGGGCATTCGCCACCGGTTCAACGAGGATCTCGGCGCGATGTATCTGGTCGCGCGCATGCAGGAGCGTTTCATCCGCTCCAGCCGGCGGCTCAGGCCCGTCGATGTCACCCGCACGCTGGAACAGACCACCAAGATCGAGATGGATCTGCGGCTGGAAGCGGCCGCGATCTCGGAGATGACGGAAAACACCGCCCATGACGAAGGCTTCCGCCTGCCTGCGGTCGACTGGGAGCGCACCGGCCGCGACGTCGTCACCATGGAATGGATCGACGGCGTCAAGATGTCGGATGTCGAGGGGCTGAAGGCCGCGGGGCATGACCTCGAGAAGCTGGCGGTAACGCTGATCCAGTCCTTCCTGCGCCACACCTTGCGCGATGGCTTCTTCCACGCCGACATGCATCCCGGCAATCTGTTCGTCGACAAGGATGGCCTGATCGTCGCCGTCGACATGGGCATTGTCGGGCGACTCGGAAAGAAGGAGCGGCGGGTGCTCGCCGAAATCCTCTACGGCTTCATCACCCGCGATTACATGCGCGTGGCCGAGGCCCATTTCGAGGCGGGATACGTGCCGTCGCACCACAACAAGGCCTCGTTCGCGCAGGCGATCCGCGCCATCGGCGAGCCGATCCACGGCCAGTCGGCCGAAACCATCTCGATGGGCAAACTGCTCACGCTCTTGTTCGAGATCACCGAAATCTTCGACATGACCACCCAGACGCAGCTCATCAACCTGCAGAAGACCATGGTCGTTGTCGAGGGCGTGTCGCGCATGCTTGATCCGCATTTCAACATGTGGAAGGCGTCCGAGCCGGTCGTCTCGACATGGATCGAGCACAATCTCGGCCCCCGCCGGGTGCTGACCGATATGCGCGAGGGCATGCAGGCGGTGCTGAAGATCGCCGAGGCCATCCCGGACATCGCCGACAAGACCGAAAAATTCCACAACGAGGTCGTCGCCATGAGCGAAAACGGGCTGCGTTTCGACGAGCGCACCTCCGAGGCCATCGGTCGCGCCGAAGCCCGCCACACCCGCTCCGGCCGCGTGGCGCTGTGGTTGATCGCAGCGGTGCTGGTGTACCTCGCCGTGGTGGCTTCGGTGGCGGTGTTTTGATGGGGTTGTCTGGTGTTGAGGGCGCGTTGGCAGGTGAAAGCCAGCGAGCGCCGCATAGCCCCCTTCAATCTCCCCCCTTGAGGGGGAGATGTCGCGAAGCGACAGAGAGGGGTATGGGGCGGAACAACGGACTCCGAATTCAGCGGCTTGCGGTTCACCCCTCTCTGCCCCTGT
>NZ_DEPM01000253.1:0-2933 GCF_002358775.1 Martelella sp. UBA3392 | reverse complement strand
GGGCATCTCCCCCTCAAGGGGGGAAATTGTAAGGCGCGTGGCTGGCCTCTTCACCAAACCTCATCCAAGGGAGCATAACACATGCGCATTGGCGGACGTCTTCAGGGCGCGATCGAGGTTCTTTCCGAGGTGGAGGAGCGCAAGCGTCCCATCGCGAATGCGCTGAAGGACTGGGGCACGGCGCACCGCTTCGCCGGCTCCGGCGACCGGGCGGCGATCGGCAATATCGTCTATGACGCGCTCCGGCTGAAGCTGTCACACGCCTTTCTGATGGATGACGACAGCCCGGCGGCGCTCGCCCATGCGGTGCTGTTCCGCCAATGGGGTTTTACCCCGGAAAGCCTTGCCGAAAGGCTCGACGGCGACAAGTTCGCGCCGGAGCCTCTTTCCGAGAGCGCGCTCGCCGCCTTTGCCAGCCGCAACCTTGCGGATGCCCCGGATCATGTCCGCGCCGACCTGCCGGAATGGATCCTGCCGGCCTTCAAGGAAAATTTCGGCGATGGCTGGCTTGCAGAGGCCGAGGCGCTGAACCTCCGGCCCTCGCTCGATCTGCGCGTCAACACGCTGAAGGCCGAGCGCGAGAAGGTGAAGAAGGCGCTGGCGCGGGCAGGGGCAGACCTGACCGCGATCGCGCCGTGCGGCCTGCGCATTCCGCCCGGCAGCGGCGGCGACCGGCTGCCGAACGTCACCGCCGAGCTTGCCTTCCAGAAGGGCTGGTTCGAGGTGCAGGACGAGGGTTCTCAGATCGTGGCGCGGCTGGTGGACGCCCATGCCGGTCAGCAGGTGCTGGATTATTGCGCAGGCGGCGGCGGCAAGACGCTGGCGCTTTCAGCCGACATGGACAATGCCGGCCAGGTGCACGCCTATGATGCCGATAGAACGCGGCTCGCGCCGATCATCGAGCGCCTGCGCCGCGCCGGCACCCGCAATGTGCAGGTCCATGACGATGCCGCCGCGCTGGAGGGACTGAGCTTCGATCGCGTGCTGATCGACGCGCCCTGCACGGGCACCGGCACATGGCGGCGCCGGCCCGATATAAAATGGCGGCTGTCTGAAAAGAATCTTGAAGAGCGCATGGCGCAGCAGGACGCGGTGCTTGAGGCGGCGTCCCGTTTCGTCAAGCCCGGCGGATTGCTGGTCTATGTCACCTGCTCGTTGCTTCCGGCCGAGAACCAGGCCCGGATCGCGGGTTTTCTCGAAGGACGGGCCGATTTCGAAGCCCTCGATATCGCGGCGCTCTGGCAGGAGCGTTTCCCGTCATCGCCAAAGCAGCCGCATTTCACCGATGGACGGTTCGCGACGCTGACGCCGGCTGCAACCGGGACCGACGGCTTCTTCTGCGCGGTGCTGCGCAAACAGGGCTGAACAGACTGAAAATTGACGATGCGCAAGCCAGTGCGCAGCGCGCGGGCGGCGCGCGATTCTCAATAACTGGATTATTTGACACAAGTTTCTTTTTCCTTCATGTAGGCAGCACTCACAGTGTCATTGAAGGAGAGGGACCCCATGATGCACACGATCCGTACGCGCGCCCTTCTGGCGGGCTTTGCCGCCTCCACCATGCTCGCAGCCCCGGCTTTTGCAGCCGACGTCACGCCTGAGGCGGTGGTCAAGCACTATGCCGATGTCGCGCTTGCGAAATACCAGGATTCGCTGACGACGGCGAAGGCGCTGGACGAGGCCATTCAGGCGTTCGTCGCAAACCCGAGCGAAGAGACCCAGAACGCCGCCAAGGAAGCCTGGATCGCCGCCCGCATTCCCTACCAGCTCACCGAAGTCTATCGGTTCGGCAATCCGACCGTTGACGACTGGGAAGGCAAGGTCAATGCATGGCCGCTGGATGAAGGCCTGATCGACTATGTCGACGCCTCCTACGGCATGGAAAGCGACGAGAATTCGCTCTACACCGCAAATGTCATCGCCAATCCCGAGATCAAGATCAACGGCGAGACGGTCGACGCCACCGAGATCACGCCCGATCTGCTCGCCAACACGCTGCATGAAGCCGGCGATATCGAGGCCAATGTCGCCACCGGCTACCACGCCATCGAATTCCTGCTCTGGGGCCAGGACCTGAACGGCACGGATGCCGGCGCGGGCCAGCGCTCCTACACCGATTATCTTTCCGGCGATGATTGCACCAACGGCAATTGCGATCGCCGCGCGGCCTATCTGACGGCAGCCTCCGAACTGCTGATTTCCGACCTCGAGGATATCGTCGCGGCCTGGGAACAGGGCGGCGAGGCCTACAGCTACGTCACCGAGGACCCGACCACCGGCATCGCCGCGATCCTGACGGGCATGGGCTCGCTTTCCTATGGCGAGCTTGCCGGCGAGCGCATGAAGCTCGGCCTGCTTCTGCACGATCCGGAGGAAGAGCATGATTGCTTCTCCGACAACACCCACGCCTCGCACCTGAACGATGCGATCGGCATCCTGCAGGCCTATACCGGCGATTACACCCGCGTCGACGGCACGGAAATGACCGGCGCTTCGGTCTCCGATCTGGTGGCCGCCAAGGACCCGGCGCTGGATGAGGAACTGACGGCGAAGCTGCTTGCGACCGTCGAGGCGATGGAGGCGATGGCCACCCGCGCGGAAACCGTCGAGGCCTACGACCAGATGATCGGCGAAGGCAATGACGAGGGCAACGCCGTGGTTCAGGCCGCAATCGATGGCCTGATCGACCAGACGCCGTCCATCGAACGCGCGATCGCCGCGCTCGATCTCGGCCAGATCGAATTGGAAGGCTCCGACAGCCTTGACGCGCCGGAAGCCGTGTTCCAGTAGGATCGGGGGATCGCCTCTTGCCAATCTCCCCCCTTGAGGGGGAGATGCCCGACAGGGCAGAGAGGGGTGAACCCTCTCCGAGAGCAGGGGCTCGCGGTTTATGCCCTGTACCCCTCTCTGTCGCTTTCGCGACATCTCCCCCT
>NZ_DEPM01000118.1:7010-16435 GCF_002358775.1 Martelella sp. UBA3392 | reverse complement strand
GGCGCGGATGGCGCGGTGACGGGGGTGGAGACCAATCGCGGCTTCATCGGCGCGAAGAAGATCGGCGTTTCCGCCTCCGGTCACAATTCGGTGGTGATGGCGATGGCGGATGTCCGCCTGCCGCTCGAAAGCCAGCCGCTGCAGGCGCTGGTGTCCGAGCCGCTGAAGCCGATCTTCCCCTGCGTGGTGATGTCGAATTCGGTCCACGCCTATATCTCCCAGTCCGACAAGGGCGAACTTGTGATCGGCGCCGGCACCGACCAGTATAATTCCTATTCCCAGACCGGCGGGCTTCAGATCATCACCCACACGCTCGACGCCATATGCGAGCTGTTTCCGATCTTCCGCCGGGTCAAGATGATGCGCCAGTGGGGCGGCATCACAGACAACACCCCGGACCGTTCGCCGATCCAGAGCGTTACGCCGGTACCCAATCTGTTCGTCAATTGCGGGTGGGGCACGGGCGGCTTCAAGGCAACGCCGGGTTCAGCGCATCTCTTCGCCCATCTCATCGCCAAGGGCGAGCCGCATAAGCTCGCCGCCGGCCTCACGCTCGAGCGCTACAACACCGGCCGGCTGATCGACGAAGCCGCCGCCGCCGCCGTCGCGCACTAGGAAAAGCCATGCTCTGGAACGTCAACAGGAAATGCGAGACCAGCGCCGGCATGGTGGCCTGGGGCAGCGTCGGCAAGGGGCCGCCGCTGGTGCTTGCCCATGGCTGGCCGTGGTCGTCGTTTTCCTGGCACCGCATCCTGCTGACGCTGTCGCATGCCTATACCGTTTACTGGTACGATATGCCGGGCTTCGGGCGTTCGGCGAAGGATGCCGGACAGGCCACCGGGCTCGATGTCCAGGGCCGGGTGTTCAAGGAAATGCTGGGCCACTGGATGCTCGATGCGCCGCACGTGCTGGCCCATGATTTCGGCGGCGCGGTGACGCTGCGCGCGCATCTGCTCCACGATGTCGCCTATTCGAGCCTGACCCTGATGAATGTCGTCGCGCTGAGCCCATGGGGCTCCGAATTCTTCGACCATGTCGGCCGTCACGTCGACGCCTTCGCGCCGCTGCCGCCGCACATCCACGCGGCAATCGTCGAGGCCTATATCAAGGGTGCGTTGGTCAACGAGATCGATGCGAGCGACCTGCGCGAGCTGGTCAGCCCCTGGCTCACGCCGGAAGGCCACCAGAGTTTCTATCGACAGTTTGCCCAGGCTGACGACGCCTTCACCGATGAATTCGCCGAGAAACTGAAGGAAATCGCCTGCCCGGTCACCATCATATGGGGCGAGCGCGATCCCTGGATCCCGATCGAGCGCGGCCATCTTCTGGCGGGCCGGATCGGCGTGCCGCTTCATCCGCTAAAGGGCGCGGGCCACCTGCCGCAGATGGAAGCGCCGCGCGATCTCATTGACCTGATTATCTCTATTCCCGACGCCTTGCCCGAACTGGAGGGAAACTGAATGTTGCTGATTTACTGTCCCTATTGCGAGGAAGCGCGCAGCGAGCTGGAATTTACCGGCGCGGGCGAGGCGCATATCGCGCGGCCTGAAAACATGGCCGAACTCTCCGACGCGGACTTCGCCAATTATTTCTTCATGCGCACCAATCCCAAGGGGCTGCATTTCGAGCGCTGGCGTCATTCCCACGGTTGCGGCCGGTTCTTCAACGCCGCCCGCGACACCGTTTCTGATCGCTTCCTGAAAACCTACAAGACCGGCGAGCCGAAGCCCGATCCGGCCGAACTCGGCATGGGAGACGGCCAATGAGCGGCGCATTCCGGATTGCCGACAAGGGGCGGCTGACTCCTGCCAAGACCGTGCGCTTCACTTTCGACGGCAAGACTTATACGGCGCTGGAGGGCGATACGCTGGCCTCGGCGCTGCTCGCCCACGGCGTGCATCTGGTCGGCCGATCCTACAAATATCACCGTCCGCGCGGGTTTCTGACGGCGGGCTCCGAGGAGCCGAACGCGCTGTTCGACATCGCCCGCGACAGCGCCCGCGGCCAGCCCAATGTGCGTGGGCCGGTGCAGGAGGTGTTCGATGGCATGAAGGCGGGTTCGCAGAACCGCTGGCCGTCGCTCTCCTTCGACGTCGGGGCGATCAACGATATCGTCTCGCCGATGCTGATCGCCGGCTTCTATTACAAGACCTTCATGTGGCCGTTCAGCGCATGGCACAAGGTTTATGAGCCCGCAATCCGCAAAGCCGCCGGCCTCGGCGTCGCGCCGACGGAGGAGGATCCCGACAGTTATGCCAGCCGCTACGTCCATTGCGACGTGCTGGTGGTCGGCGCGGGGCTTGCCGGGCTGACGGCGGCGCTTTCGGCGGCGCGCACCGGCAGGGATGTGATCATCTGTGATGAGAAGCCCGAGCCCGGCGGCGCGCTGCAATATGAGAGCGGCACCACGGTCGACGGCAAGCCAGGCTATGATTGGGCGGTTGCGGCGGCGGCTGAGCTGTCGTCCATGGACAATGTCCGCTACCTGCCGCGCACCACGGCTTTCGGCTACTACAACCACAATTTCCTCGGCCTGTGCGAACGGCTGACCGACCACCTGCCGAACGCGAAGGCCGACGGCCCGCGCGAGCGGCTGTGGCAGGTGCGGGCGGAAAAGGTGGTGCTCGCCACCGGCGCGATCGAACGCCCGATGGTGTTCCCCGACAATGATCGTCCGGGCATCATGCTGGCCTCTGCCGCGCGCAGTTATCTCAATCATTACGGCGTCGCCGTCGGCTCCAAGATCGGGGTCTACTGCGCCCATGATTCGGCCTATGAGGCCGCCTTCGACCTCGCCCGCGCCGGCGTGAAGGTGGTAGCCATCATCGATAGCCGCGCCGAGCCCGGACCGGGTCTTGCCGAAGAGGCGAAGGCGCTTGGGATCACGCTCCATACCGGCCACACGGTGGTCGGCACGAAGGGCCGGCTCAGGGTCAAGTCGATGCGGGTGAAGGGCAGCGGCAAGCCCCGCGATTACGATATCGACGCGCTGATCACGTCGGCCGGCTGGACGCCGTCCGTGCATCTGTTTTCGCAATCGCGCGGCAAGCTTGCCTTCGATGCGGAAAACGAGCGATTCCTGCCGAGCGTCTATGCCCAGAACGCGGTCTCGGTCGGCGCCTGCAACGGCACTGATGCCGTGGCCGATCTGGTCGCGGAGGCTGCGGCGGCGGGCGGCGGCTTTGCCGAGATCGCGGCCGCGACCGAACATGCCTGGACCGGCGGCATGCTGGGCGAAAACGATGATGCGGAGCCCTATGCCAAGGCGTTCATCGATTATCAGCATGATGTCTGCGCCAAGGATATCCGTCAGGCCATTCATGAGGGCATGGCCTCGATCGAGCATATCAAGCGCTTCACCACCAACGGCATGGCCTCCGATCAGGGCAAGCTGTCCAACATGCACGGGCTGGCGATCGCGGCTGAAATGCTGGATCGGCCGATCCCGCAGGTGGGGCTCACCACCTTCCGCCAGCCGTTCACGCCGGTCACCTTCGGAACGCTGATCAACCATTCGCGCAACGAGCTGTTCGATCCGGCGCGCAAGACGCCGATCAATGCCTGGGCGGAAGCCCAAGGCGCGCCGTTCGAGGATGTCGGCAACTGGAAGCGCGCCTGGTATTTCCCGCGCGCGGGCGAAACCAAGCATGACGCGGTCAACCGCGAATGCCGCACCGTGCGCGCGGCCGCTGGCGTGTTCGACGCCTCGACGCTCGGCAAGATCGAGGTCGTGGGCCCCGATGCCGAAGCCTTCATGAACCTGATCTATTCCAACGCCTGGTCGACGCTGAAGCCCGGCAAATGCCGCTACGGGCTGATGCTGCGCGAGGACGGCTATATCTACGATGACGGCGTCGTCGGCCGGCTGGCGCAGGACCGCTTCCACGTGACGACGACGACCGGCGGCGCGCCGCGGGTGCTGAACCTGATGGAGGACTACCTCCAGACCGAGTTCCCGCATCTGAAGGTCTGGCTCACCTCCACCAGCGAACAATGGGCGGTGATCGCGGTTCAGGGCCCGAAGGCGCGCGAAATCATCGCGCCCTTCGTCGAGGGCGTGGATATTTCCAACGAGGCTTTCCCGCATATGAGCCTTGCCGAATGCACGGTCTGCGGGGTTCCCTCGCGCCTGTTCCGGGTGTCTTTCACCGGCGAGCTCGGTTACGAGATCAACGTTCCGGCCGATTACGGGCTTGCGGTCTGGGAAGCGGTGTTCGCGCGCGCGGAGACCTTCGGCGCCTGCGCCTATGGCACCGAGACCATGCATGTGCTGCGCGCCGAAAAGGGCTATATCGTCGTCGGTCAGGATACCGATGGCACGGTCACGCCCTTTGACGCCGGCATGGGCTGGGCGGTCTCGAAGAAAAAGCCGGATTTCGTCGGCATGCGCGGCCTCAAGCGGCCGGACCTCGTCGCCGAGGGGCGCAAGCAGCTCGTCGGCCTGATGGTCAAGAACAATCCCCGGCTGGTGCTGGAGGAGGGCGCGCATGTGGTCGCCGATCCGAACGCGGCCAGGCCGGTGCCGATGCTTGGCCATGTCACCTCGGCCTACTGGTCGGAGGCGCTGCAGAGCGGCATCGCCATGGCCGTGGTCAAGGATGGTCACAAGCTGAAGGGCCAGACGCTTTACGTGCCGATGCCCGAACGCACGATCGCTGTCGAGGTAGTCGGCACCGTTTTCTATGATCCCGAAGGAGCGCGCATCAATGGCTGAGCAATTCACAGCGGAACGCAACCTGCCGCTTGCCGGCGCCTATGGCGGCTCGGGCCATGCCCGGCTGGTGGTGGCGCGCCCGGCAACACGGCTGTCGCTGCGGGCAGGTGCAGACGCGATCCCCGGCCTCAACGGCATGCTGGAACTCGACCTGCCGGTGAAGCCGCTGACCTCTTCGGGCGGGGAGGGGCGCTATGCCTTCTGGCTCGGACCCGACGAGTGGCTGGTGGTCGACGAATACGAGGACGACCTTGCCGGCCGGCTCGGCCCGGCGGCCGGTCCCTATTCGGCGGTCGATGTCTCCCACCGCAATATCGCGATCATGGTGGACGGACCGGGCGCTGCCACAACGCTGAACGCGGCCTGCCCGCTCGATCTGAGGCTCGAAAGCTTCCCGGTCGGCAAGGTCGCGCGCACAGTGCTCGGCAAGGCGGAGATTGTTTTGTTCCGCAAGGAAGAGCAGACCTTCCGCGTTGAATGCTGGCGCTCGTTCGCACCCTATGTGTTCGGACTGCTCGATCAGGGGGCGAAGGACGCGGCCTACTGATCCGGGCCGCGCCAGTCGATCCATCGACCATGGAAATCGGCGCGCCCGAGTTTTAACATTTCGCCGCCGGGCCAGATCGCAAGCGTCAATCCCGCGCCATGCTTGTCTTCGTCGGCCTCCATCGCAAGACGGCAGAGCGGGGCGTTATCGTCAGCACGCGCGCCCGCCTCGGCCAGCAGTCGCTCGCCCTCCGTGCGCGCCGCAAACGGCAGATATTGCCAGGCTATGGTGTGGTAGACGATGTGCACCTTGCCCGGGCGGGAAACCGCAAGCCGCTCCCGCAGCCATTCAACGGCGTCCGCCTTCTCGACAATGACGCCGGTCGCGCGGGCGAGCGCCAAAGCCTTTTCGGTGCGCTCCAGCCGGTCGGCCTGGTCGGCCCAGATATAGGAGAGCAACCGCTCGCAATCATCGCTGTTTGAAGCGTTGAGCGGGTTGAGGTCGCAGCCGGCGCGTTCGCTGACCGTGATTGCCGCACCCGGCGGCAGCGGTCCGGTCCAGTCGGGCGCGATTTCGAACGGTGCTTCGCCGGTGGCCGACGGGACATGCCGGTCTCCCAGACGGTAGGCATAGCGGTCCCACATCAGGTTCAGACCGGCCGAAGCGCCGATTTCGGACAGCACGAGGTCCTTGCCGGGAAAGCGGGCGGCGATCAGCGCAAAGGCCGGAAACAGGGCGGCCGAGCGGCGAACTTCATTGGTCTGCGGGGCCGATTGCATCCGCTGCGTGATGAATGCCGCCTCTTCCGCCATTGCCTCTGCCACGGCTTGCCAGAGCGCGTCATCCGATATCTTTGCCGGCGGATAGACGGCGGCAAGTGGGCCATGGCCGCGTCGCTTCAGGGCGTGCAGCGCGCCGCAGAAGCGCAATGCCAACGCATCGGGGCGGATGCGGTCTTCCGGCCATGTCATGATCAGCGACGGGACGGGACCGCCCGTGCATGAGAGCCGCTCCGCCGCCAGTCTGCAGAGCCTTGCGGTAAATGGCGAACCGAGTTCATCGCAGGCGTCGGCCTGGCTTTCGAAACCGAGTACGAAGGCCGGGCGCGCCGACATCGCTCACACCGTTTCCGGCCGATCTTCGGCGGCGAATTGCACCAGCGTGATCCATTCGGCCGACAGCGCCGGCTTGCGTTCGCCCTCGATCTCGACGGTGACGGCGTAGTTGATCGCCAAGAGTTCCGCGCCCCTGAAACGGGCGTCCTTGAGCACGAAGCGGCCGCGAACCTTGGCGCCGCTTTTCACCGGGGCCATGAAGCGCACCTTGTCGAAGCCGAAATTGATGCCCATGGTCTGTTCGCGGATGCGCGGGGCACAATCGTAATTCATGGCAGAAAGCAGCGACAGCGTCAGAAATCCATGCGCGATCGTGCCGCCGAAGGGGGTCTCAACGCGGGCGCGTTCGGGGTCGGTATGGATGAACTGGTGGTCGAGCGTGGCATCGGCGAAGGTGTCGATCATCGACTGGTCGACCGTGAACCAGCGCGACAGGCCGACTTCCTGTCCGATCAGTCCCTTGACGTCACCCAGAGAAATATCGAGAACCATCGGGTCTTCTTTCGTCGCCTGAGGAGCGGTCAATGCGTCTCTCCTTCGTTAAGTCTCTCGGCATAGAGCGATACCGAGCGGGGCGCAAGCGCGATCTCGACCGTGCCTTCGCTTTGGCCGGCAAGGCTGTGCCAGCCGTCCTCGTGGGCCTCGGGCAGCAGGAACACGGCTTCCTCAAGGCCTCGGTTGATGAGCACGGCAAGCCGCGTGGGATGGCCGGTCGTGGTCTCGGTGGTGGCAAGCACCATGCTGAGGCACTGGCATTCCGGGCACTCCCAGTCGGCGACGTCCATCACCTTGCCATCGGGCCGCAGCCACAAAACGTCGTCGTCGGTGAAGAAATCCGTTTGTGAGAACACGGCGAAGCGCTTGCGCAGCGCCGAGAGCTCGGCGGTGTGGACCACCAGTTCATCGTCCATATGCGCCCAGTCGAGCCAGGTGATCTCGTTGTCCTGGCAATAGGCGTTGTTGTTGCCCTTCTGGCTGCAGCCGCCCTCGTCGCCGGCCTTCAGCATGATCGCGCCGCGGCTGACGAACAGCGTGGCCAGAAGGGCGCGCAGATCCTGCCGGCGCCTGTTGTTGACCAGTTCGTTGTCGGTCTCGCCCTCGACGCCGTTGTTCCAGGAATAGTTCTCGTCGTGACCATCGCGGTTGTACTCGCCGTTTTCGGCATTGTGTTTGTGCACATAGGCCGTCAGGTCATAGAGCGAGAAGCCGTCATGAGCGGCGATGAAATTGACCGAGCGTGTGCTGCCCTGACCCTTTGTCGAAAAGATGTGCGAGGAGCCGGACAGCGCGTCGGCAAGCAGGCCGGTCATGGACGGATCGCCGCGCCAGAACTTGCGGATGTCGTCGCGCGTATTGTCGTTCCATTCGAGATAGGGCGGGGGGAAATTGCCGAGCTGGTAGCCGCCGGGACCAATATCCCATGGTTCCGCAATCATCGTCCGGTCTTTCAGGACCGGGTCGTTGAGGATCGCGTGAAGCGTTTCGGAATCGGGATCGAAGCCCTCATAGCGGCGCCCCAGAACCGGCGCCAGATCGAAGCGGAAGCCGTCAATGCCGGCCTCTGTCACGAAATGGCGGAGGCTGTCGATGATATAGCGGCGCACCATGGGATGGTCGCAGGCAATCGTGTTGCCGCAGCCGGTGTCGTTGATCAGAACGGAAGGGTCGTCATGGGCGAGACGGTAGTAGGTCGCGTTGTCGAGCCCGCGAAAGCTCACAACCCCGCCGAACTGATCGCTTTCGCCGCTGTGGTTGAAGACCAGATCGAGGATGACGCCGATGCCGGCCTCGTGGAGAGCCTTCACCGCGCCCCGGAGTTCGGCAATCCCGCCCGGGCAGATACGCGGCTCCAGCGCCATGAAGGTGACGGGGTTGTAGCCCCAGGCATTGGTGAGCCCGAGCGGTTGCAAATGCCGCTCGTCCATCCAGGCGGTCACCGGCAGAAGCTCGATGGCGTCGACACCGAGTTTCTTCAGGTGGTCGATCACCGCCGGATGAGCGAGCGCCGCCACGGTGCCGCGGATCGGCTTCGGCACGTCGGGATGGAGCATGGTGAGCGCGCGCACGCCCGCCTCGTAGATCAGCCCGCCATCGGGAAAATCGACATGGCCGATGTCTTCGGCGCTGTCGGCGACGACGATGCTCTTCGGCACCATGTCGGCGGTGTCGACGCCGAATTCGCTGAGATCCGGGTCGAACCGGTAGGGCCGGTCGATCTCGCGGGCATAAGGGTCGGTAAGCAGCTTGGCCGGGTCGAACCACAAGCCATTCATCGGGTCCCATTCGCCGAAAGCGCGGTAGCCGTAGCGCTGTCCGGGCTTGATCCCGTCCACCATGAGTCGGAACAGATTGCCGCCCGCATGCGCCATCGGCAGTTTCGCGGTCTGTGCGCCGGCCTTGTCGAACAGGCATAATTCCATGCCGGTGGCGTTTTCCGAATAGACGGAAAATTCCACGCCCCGGTCCAGAACGCGGACGCCGGGCATTTTCAGAGGCTCGGACATCGGATGCTCAGGTGATCACGGTCGGGGCGGCGCGGCCCGTGCGTTTGGCGATCTCGGCGACATGCTCGGCATAGGCGATCAGGTCGGCAAGCGTTTCCTGGGTTTCCTCTTCGTGGCGCGTCGGGTCGGGCTCGTAGTGCTCGAGATAGACCCGAAGCGTTGCGCCGGATGTGCCGGTGCCGGACAGGCGGAAAACCACGCGCGAGCCGTTTTCGAACAGGATGCGGATGCCCTGCTTCCTCGATATCGAGCCGTCGACCGGATCGTGATAGGCGAAGTCGTCGGCCTCGGCCACGGTGAGGTCGCGGAAAGTCGTGCCGGGCAGGGTCTCGAGCTTTCCGCGCAGCGCGTCCATCAGCCCGTTTGCGGCTTCCGTTTCGATCCCCTCGTAATCATGGCGCGAATAATAGTTGCGGCCATATTCGGCCCAGTGCTTCCTGACGATTTCGAGGGCGCTCTCGCCACGCACCGCCAGAATGTTGAGCCACAGCAGAACGGCCCACAGCCCGTCCTTTTCGCGTACGTGGTTCGAGCCTGTACCAAAACTTTCCTCGCCGCAGAGCGTCGCCTTGCCGGCGTCGAGCAGGTTGCCGAAGAATTTCCAG
>NZ_DEPM01000118.1:0-6704 GCF_002358775.1 Martelella sp. UBA3392 | reverse complement strand
AGGTTGCCGAAGAATTTCCAGCCGGTCGGGGTCTCGTAGCAATCAATGCCGAGTTTTTCCGCCACGCGGTCGGCGGCCTGGCTGGTCGGCATCGAGCGGGCGATGCCCGCAAGGCCGCCCTTGTAGGCCGGCGCCAGATGCGCATTGGCCGCGAGAATGGCAAGGCTGTCCGACGGCGTGATGAACACGCCGTGGCCGACCACCATGTTGCGGTCGCCGTCGCCATCCGATGCCGCGCCGAAATCCGGTCCGCCATCACTCATGACCGCATCATACAGGGCCTTGGCGTGGACAAGGTTGGGGTCAGGGTGATGGCCGCCGAAATCTTCCAGCGGCGCGAAATTCAGCACCGAGCCTTCCGGCGCGCCAAGGCGGTTTTCGAGGATTTCCTTGGCATAGGGGCCGGTGACCGCGCTCATCGCGTCGAACGAAATCCGGAAACCGGAAGCGATATGGGAGCGGATCGCGTCGAAATCGAAAAGCTGTTCCATCAGCTCGGCGTAGTCTGCGACCGGGTCGAAAACCTCGACCTCCATGTCGTCCACCTTCGAGGTGCCGATCGCGTCAAGCGAAACGTCGTCGGCCTCGGAAATCCGGTAGCGGTCGATCAGCTTGGTGCGTTCATAGATCGCATCGGTGATCTTTTCGGGCGCTGGGCCGCCATTCGCGGTATTGTACTTGATGCCGAAATCCTCGTTCGGCCCGCCCGGATTATGGCTCGCCGAGAGGATGATGCCGCCGAAGGCCTGGTATTTGCGGATCATGTTGGAAGCCGCCGGCGTCGACAGGATGCCGCCCTGGCCGACCATCACCTTGCCGAAGCCGTTGGCAGCGGCCATCTTGATCGTGGTCTGGATCACCTCGCGGTTGAGATAACGGCCGTCGCCGCCGATCACCAGGGTCTTGCCCTTGAAGTCGCCGATGGAATCGAAGATCGCCTGTATGAAATTCTCCGCGTAACGCGGCTGGGTGAAGACCGGCACCTTCTTGCGCAGGCCGGACGTGCCGGGCTTCTGGTCGTTGAAGGGTGTGGTCGGAATTGTCACGCTCATGGTTTCGACACCATCAAATCGAGTTGCTTGTAAAGATCGGCGTAGAGACCGGCGCTGGCCTTCCACGACACATCGCTCTTCATGCCCTGCTTTTGCATGGCGAGCCAGGTTTTCTTGTCGTCGTATAGATTGATCGTGCGGCGGATGGCATGGGACAGCGACCATGGCTCGACGGGCGAAAACTGGACGCCGGTGGCGGCGTTGACGGCCAGGGCGGCCGGGTTGGCGTCGATCACGGTATCGGCAAGGCCACCGGTGCGCGCGACCACGGGAATGCAGCCATAGCGCAGCGCATAGAGCTGGGTCAGGCCGCAGGGCTCGAACCGCGAGGGCACGAGAATGGCGTCAGCGCCGGCCTGCAGCATATGCGACAGCCGTTCATCGTAGCCGATAATGGTGCCGACCCGGCCGGGGTAATAACGCGCGGCATTGCGGAAGGCTTCCTCAAGCCCCGGTTCGCCGGAGCCGAGCACGACGAGCTTGCCGCCCATGGCGACCAGATCGCCGACAACGGCGGCGAGGATATCCATGCCCTTCTGCCATGTCAGGCGCGATACGACGGAGAAGATCGGGGAATCGTCGTTGTCGAGGCCGAAGGTCTCGCCCACGGCCTGCCGGTTTTCAACCCGACCCTTCGGTTTGTGCGCGGAATAGCGGCTGACGATGGTGTCGTCGGTTGCCGGATCCCAGACATCGGTGTCAATGCCATTGACGATGCCGTGCACGGTGTGGGCGCGGGCCGAGATCAGGCCTTCCAGACCCATGCCATATTGCGGGGTCTGGATTTCGCGAGCATAGGTCGGGCTGACCGTAGTGACCGCCCAGGCGGTCTGCAGGCCGCCCTTCAGGAAACTCACCTTGCCGTAATATTCGACGCCATCGACGGCGAGCGCATGGTCGGGAAGGCCGAGCCAGGGGAAAATCCCCGTGTCGAAATTGCCCTGGAAGGCGATGTTGTGAATGGTGAGGATCGAGGGTTTTTCCGGCGTTGGCGCGAACCGCATATAGACCGGCGTAAGCGCCGCCTGCCAGTCATGGGCATGCACCAGGTCGGGCTCCCATCCGGGTATGGCGCCGGCGGCGATGTCGGCTGCCGCTTTCGAGAGCGCGCCAAAACGCCGCCAGTTGTCGGAATAACCCTCGCCGTGCGGCGCATTGTAGGGATTGCCGAAACGGTTGAACAGGGCAGGGGCCTCGAGGATGAGAAGGTCCAGACCGTCATGGCGGGCTTCAAGCACGTCCGCCTGTTCGCCGAACAGATCATAGAGCGTGATCACCTTTTCGGCCTTGTCGCCGACCGCCTTCATCACCGCCGGATAGCCGGGGATCAGGGTGCGGGTGTGGATGCCGTATGCCGCCAGCGCAAGCGGCAGCGCGCCAGCGACGTCCGCAAGCCCTCCCGTCTTGATCAGGGGATAGATTTCCGAGGCGACGGAAAGAACCTTCATGTTTTATGTGTCCAGTTTATCGATCATTGACTGCGTGATGAGGCAGATGCCGCTCTCGGTGCGGCGGAAACGGCGGGCGTCGAGCTCGGGGTCCTCGCCGACAATGAGGCCTTCGGGAATATGAACGCCGTGGTCGATGATCACGTTTCTGAGCTGGGCGTGGCGGCCGACATGCACGCGCGGCAGGACGACCGCGCCCTCGAGGCGGGAATAGGAATTGGCGCGCACGCCGGTAAACAGCAGGCTCTTGTAGAGCTGCGAACCGGAAATGATGCAATCGCCCGAAACCACGGAGGAGATCGCCGAGCCGCGCCGGTTTTCGTCGTCATGCACGAATTTCGCCGGCGGGGTGACTTCCGAATAGGACCAGATCGGCCAGGACTTGTCGTAGATATCGAGTTCGGGCACCACGCCGGTCAGGTCGATATTGGCCTGCCAGTAGGCATCGAGTGTCCCGACATCGCGCCAATAGGCCTGCTCCTCGTAGCTGGAACGGATGCAGCTCTTTGAGAAGCGGTGCGCCAGCGCCTTGCCGTTCTTGACGATATAAGGGACGATATCCTTGCCGAAATCGCGGCTGGAGGTGGGGTCGGCGGCATCGCGGTAAAGGCAGTCGAACAGGAACTTGGTCTTGAAGACGTAGATGCCCATTGAGGCGAGCGCCATCGTCTCGTTGCCGGGAATGCCGGGCGGGTTGGCGGGTTTTTCGACGAAATCGACGATCCGGTCGTTCTCATCGACATGCATGACGCCGAAACCCTTGGCCTCCTCCACCGGCACTTCGAGGCAGCCGATCGTGATATCGGCGCCGTCGTTGACGTGCTGGCGCAGCATCATCTCGTAGTCCATCTTGTAAATATGGTCGCCGGCCAGAATGATCATGTATTCCGGACCGTAGGAATCGATGATGTCGATGTTCTGGTAGACCGCGTCGGCGGTGCCCTCATACCACTGGGTCTCGGACACGCGCTGGGAGGCGGGGAGTACGTCGAAACTCTCGTTACGCTCCGGCCGGAAGAAGTTCCAGCCCTGATGAAGATGGCGGATCAGTGAATGCGCCTTGTACTGGGTCGCGACCCCGATGCGGCGAATGCCGGAATTGAGCGCGTTCGACAGCGCGAAATCGATGATCCTGGTCTTGCCGCCGAAATAGACAGCGGGCTTGGCGCGCGTATCCGTCAGTTCCTTCAGGCGGCTCCCGCGTCCGCCGGCCAGAACATAAGCCATGGCGTCACGCGCCAGCGGCTGTCCCATGCGATTGTTCATCCTTCCCTCCCAAACTACTCTGGTTCCAGCATTATGGTCGCGAGCGGCGGCAGCATCAGACCGGCGGAAATGCCGCCATTGCCATGGCTCTCGGCGCGCACCCGACCGCCATTGCCCAGCCCGCTGCCGCCGTAGATTTCGGCGTCGGTATTGAGGATTTCGCGCCAGATGCCGGCCTTGGGCAGCGGCACGTGGTAGCCGTCGCGCGGCACGGGGGTGAGATTGCTGACAACCACGATCGGCTTTTCGCCGGGCGCCTTGCGCTGCCAGGCGAAGACGGAATTGTCGTGATCATCGACGATCGTCCACTCGAAGCCTTCCGGCTCGCAGTCGCGGGCGTGAAGCGCGGGCTTGGCGCGATAGGTGAAGTTCAGATCGCGCACCAGCCGGCGCACGCCCTCATGGGTGTTGTAGTCGAGCAGGTTCCAGTCCAGCGCGCGCGCCTCGCTCCATTCGCTCCACTGCGCGAATTCCTGGCCCATGAACAGGAGCTTCTTGCCGGGATAGGCCCACATGAAGGCGTAATAGGCCCGGAGGTTGGCGAATTTCTGCCAGTCGTCGCCGGACATCTTGGCGATCAGCGATCCCTTGCCGTGCACCACTTCGTCATGGGAGAGCGGCAGCACGAAGTTTTCCGTGAAAGCATAGGTTAGGCCGAAGGTGATTTCCTGGTGGTGGTGCTTGCGGTACACCGGCTCGCGGCCGAAATAGGTCAGCGTGTCGTGCATGAAGCCCATGTTCCACTTGAAGCCGAAACCGAGGCCGCCCTCATGGACCGGCTGCGACACTTTCGGCCAGGTGGTCGATTCCTCGGCGATGGTCATCATCTCGGGATGCTGGCCGTAAACCGCCTTGTTGGTTTCCTGGATGAACCGCACCGCGCCCAGATTGGCGTTGCCGCCATATTCATTGGGAATCCATTCGCCGTAATTGCGGGAGTAGTCGAGATAGAGCATCGACGCCACCGCATCGACGCGCAGGCCGTCGACATGGAATTTCTCGCCCCAGTAAAGCGCGTTGTTGAGAAGATAGGAGGCGACCTCGGTGCGATCGAAATTGTAGATCGCGGTGTTCCAGTCGGGATGAAACCCCTTGCGCGGATCGGCATGTTCGTAAAGCGCGGTGCCGTCGAAATTGCGCAACCCGTGCTCGTCGGTCGGAAAATGCGCCGGCACCCAGTCGAGCAGCACGCTGATGCCGACCTTGTGGCAGCCATTGACGAAGCGGGCGAAACCCTCCGGCTCGCCGAAGCGGGCGGTGGGCGCGTAAAGCCCTGTGGTCTGGTAGCCCCAGGACGGGTCGTAGGGATATTCGGATACCGGCAGGAATTCGATATGGGTGAAGCCCATGTCGGCGCAATAAGGGATCAGCCGGTCGGCGAGTTCGTCCCAGGACAGAAACGACCCGTCATCGCGACGCTGCCATGAGCCCGGATGGACCTCGTAGATCGAGATCGGCTCGCGGCGCTTGTCGCTTGCGGCCCAGTGCTCGCGATGCTCCTCGTCGTCCCATTCCTGCTCCAGCTCGGCCGCCGTCAGCGATGCCGTCTGCGGGCGCAATTCGCTGCGGCGGGCAAAGGGATCGGCCTTCAGCGGCAGGAGAGTGCCGTTGGAGCCGATGATTTCGAATTTGTATGGCGTGCCGGGCTCGACTTCGGGCGCGAAGATTTCCCACACGCCGGAATCGGAACGGAACCGCATCATGTGCCGTCGGCCGTCCCAGTTGTTGAAGCTGCCGACCACGGAGACGCGGCGCGCATTCGGCGCCCATACAGCGAAATGAAAGCCCTTCACGCCCTGATGTGTCATGGGATGAGCGCCGAGCTTGTCGAACAGGCGAAGATGGGAGCCCTCGCGGACGAAATAATCGTCCATCGGCCCCAGAACCGGCCAGAAACTGTAGGGGTCTATCACCGTCCAGGTGACGTCGCCGCGCCGAGCGCGATAACGGATCGGAACGAAGGTCGTGAGCGTCAACTTACCGGAAAAGAAACCGGACTGATCGATCTGAGTCAAAACGCCGAGAGGCTCGCCCTCAAGGTCGAATGCCTCCACGCGCTCCGCGCCCGGCAGAAAGCACCGGGCAACGAGATTGCCGTTGATTTTCTGAATGCCCAGCACGGAAAAGGCGTTGCCATGCGTGGCGTTCAAAATGGCTTCGATGTCTCCTCTCGGCGGGGCGAAATCCCCGCCTTTGTCCGGATCGACTGGCTCCGGTTGTCTCATAAGGCACCCCAAATATCGCGAGCATACTCCCTGATGGCCCTGTCGGAGGAGAACCACCCCATACGCGCAGTGTTCCGTATTGCCTTAACGTTCCACGCCGTACGATCGTTCCATATCGCGTCGACCTGGCGCTGGGCGGCGGCGTAGGCGTCGAAATCGGCGGCCACCATGAACCAGTCATGGTCGTAGATGCCGCCGATGAGATCGGCATAGCGGCCGGGATCGTCATGGGAGAACACGCCCGACGAGATCGCCGACAGCGCCTGCGACAGCTCCTTCGAGCCTTCGATCAGCTCGCGCGGGTTATAGCCGTCGGCGCGGGCCGCCTCGACCTCCTCGGCGGTCATGCCGAAGATCACCATGTTCTCCGCGCCGATCCAGTCGCGCATTTCCACATTGGCGCCGTCGAGCGTACCGATCGTTAGCGCCCCGTTGATCGCGAACTTCATGTTGCCGGTGCCCGATGCCTCCATCCCGGCCGTCGAGATCTGCTCGGAAAGGTCGGCGGCGGGGATCATGACCTCGGCGGTCGAAACATTGTAGTTCGGGATGAACACGATCTTCAGCAGGCCGCGCACCGCCGGATCGCTGTTGATGACGCGGGCGACGTCATTGGCGAGCTTGATGATCAGCTTGGCGTTGTGATAGCTCGGCGCAGCCTTGCCGGCGAACAGCTTCACCCGCGGCACCCAGTCCATTTCCGGATGGGAGCG
>NZ_DEPM01000088.1:0-25783 GCF_002358775.1 Martelella sp. UBA3392 | reverse complement strand
GCTTGAACTGCCCGCCGAGATCAAATCCTCATCGACCCCTTTCCGGTTTCACTCCGCGCAAATGCCGCATGTTGACGATATGAAACATGGAGACCAGATGAGAATGTATCGGATACCGATTTTTGGCTATCTATGGTGGGAATACGCCCTGCCCTTTCCGATCGCCGCGCGACAACGAGCCGTTTGAGCGAAACAGCTCTACCGGCTCCACCCGACTTTCAGGGCACAGTCAAAATTCCTGCACACCGCCCTATCGACCTTCTGCCCGGCGCGGATTATCTATAATTCCATGACCAAGCCCGAACCCATCGCCGCCCGCATCAGCCGGGCGCTAGCCGAACGGATCGTCTCCGGCGAGATCGCCGCCGGCGCGCCGCTGCGGCAGGATCATATCGCCGAGGAGTTCGGCGCAAGCCATGTGCCGGTGCGCGAGGCGTTCCGCCGGCTCGAGGCGCAGGGGCTGGTGGAAAGCCAGCCGCGCCGGGGCGTGCGCGTGGCCGGCTTCAGCATGGAGGAGGTGCGCGAGATCGCCGAGATGCGCTCGGCGCTCGAAGTGCTGGCGCTCCGCAATGCCGCGCCGCATCTCACCAGCGCCATTCTGGATGAGGCGGAGGACGCCACCCGCGCCGGCGACCAGGCCCGTGATGTCCAAGCCTGGGAGGAGGCGAACCGCCGCTTCCACCGGCTGATCCTCGCCCCCTGCGGCATGCCGCGGCTGATGCGCAGCATCGATGATCTCCACACCGCCAGCGCCCGCTTCCTGTTTTCCGGCTGGCGCGCGGAATGGGACACGCCGACCGACCGCGACCATCGCGCCATCCTCCTGGCGCTGCGCCGCGGCGATACAGAAGCCGCAGCCCTTCTGCTTGGCCGCCACGTGCAGTGGATCGGCCAGAAACCCGCCAGGATGCAGGTCACCCGTTCCGCCCGCTGAAGCCAGTCGACCGCGCCTGCTTCGCGATGCGGGCCCATGGCCTTGCGTTGAACCTTCCTGTTTACGCCGATTTCCACAGCAGCTTTTCGTCCGCCAGACGCAGCGCTTGCCTTATGCCGCGTTGTGTGGATTCATTTAGAGATAGATTCCATAAATTATCTATAATTTCAAAGGAGCATCACATGCGTCTATCCAGCCCCGCCCTCCTGCCGGCTTTCAGCCCGCTCGCCCCGCAGAACCGCAGCCTCGCCTGGAAGGCGGCGGCGGTGTTTCTGGGAAGCCTGTTCCTTGCGCTGTCTTCCTATATCGAAGTCCCGATGGTTCCGGTTCCGGTCACGATGCAAACCTTCGCGGTAACGCTGGTCGGCGCGCTTTACGGCTGGAGGCTCGGCGGAGCCACCATTGTCGCATGGCTGATTGAGGGCGCTCTGGGCCTGCCGGTTCTGGCGGGCGGCGCTGCGGGCTTTGTCCATTTCATGGGCCCCACGGGCGGCTATCTGTTCGCCTTTCCGGTTGCCGGCATGGTCGCCGGCTTTCTGGCCGAGCGCGGCTGGAACGGCCATCGCGTCGCCCTCGCCTTCCTCGCCATGCTTGCCGGCAATGCGCTCTGCCTGCTCCTTGGCGCTGCATGGCTCTCGCTGATGATCGGCGTCAGCGCCGCGTTTACGGCGGGCGTCCTGCCCTTCCTGATCGGCGCCGTGCTGAAATCGGCGCTCGCCGCCGCCGTGCTGAAGGCGCTTGCCCGCGGCCCGAAGCGCGCCCGCTGATGACGGTAAGGCTGCGCCCGCATCATCTTCTCTGCATGCTCACCTATGCCGGCAAGGGCTACAGCCCCGCCTTCACCGCCAATATGACGGTGGTCGTGGAGCGGATCGCGGACGGCGAGGAGATCGAGATCGTCGAGGGCCCGGACGATATCTGCAAACCGATGCTTTCAGACCCCGATCCGCATTGCCAGCGGGAAAGTGTGCAAATCCGCGATCGGCGGGCTTCGCAAGATGTCGGGCAACTGCTTGGGGTCGCGATTTCTGCGGGTGAGCTGCCGGCCCTCACTGAGGGTCGGCTGGACATGCTCCGGCAAGCCTTCCGCGAAGGTGATATCCGCGCGGCCTGCCGCGACTGCGAATGGCAGGACCTTTGCGGACGCATCGCAGGTGATGCTTCTAGAGGAACGGCTCTGAAGGAGGCCTGCCGGCCTGACAGACAGCCGAGAGATGGACCGCCTTCTGTTCGATGACAAACCTATGGATGTGCAGTTAGACACCGTCACTGACCCTCCCCACAGGCGTCATGCTCGGACTTGATTCGAGCATCCAGGCAGCTTAAGCCATTGAATTTCAGAAGACTTATTGCAATCCCTCGCCGCGTTGCCTGGATCCTCGTGTCAAGCACGAGGATGACACCGAGTTTGAGGACACGTTTGTCAACAAACCAGGACGGCGTCCGACAACAGCCGCCTTCGAGTTTCCGAACCGGCGCCAACCGCGCCTCGATTTACCCGGCTTCCGCCACCCGCGAGAGCGCCACGGAAAGCTGCTCGCGCTGCTGCTTCAGTTCCTCGAAGCGTTCGCGCTCGGTGGCCACCACTTCCGGATCGGCATTGGCGATGAATTTCTCGTTGCCGAGCTTCTTCTGGCTGCGCTCAATATCGGCGTCGACCTTGCCGATCGCCTTGGTCAGCCGCGCGGTTTCAGCCGCCACATCGATAAGGCTGCCGAGCGGAATGCAGGCGGTGGCCTCGCCGATGATCACCTGGGCCGAGCCCTTGGGCGCATCCTTCTCGAAATCAAGCGAATCGATGCGGGCCAGCCGCTCCAGCGCCGGATAGTGGCGGGCAGTGCGTTCGCGGGTCGTGGCGTTGGCGCCGACGAGGATCAGCGGCGCCTTGGCCGAAGGCGGCACGTTCACGTCCGCGCGCGCCGAGCGGATGCCGGAGATCAGATCGACAAGCCAGTTGATTTCGTCGGCCGCCTCTTCATCCCGGAAGCCCGGCTCGTGCCAGTCGGCATGGCAGCAGAGCCCTTCGCCGCCGATATGGTTCCACAACTCCTCGGTCATGAACGGCATGAACGGGTGCAGCAGCTTGTAGGTTTCGGCCAGAACATAGGCGACGCAATGCTGCGCCTCGGCCTTCGCGGCCTCGTCCTCGCCCATGAACACCGGCTTCAGGAGTTCCAGATACCAGTCGCAGAGCTCGTGCCAGACGAAGCGATAGAGCGCGTCGGCAGCCTCATTGAAACGGTAGTTCTCGATCGCCGTGGTGACGTCCTCGGTGGTCTTCGAAAGCTCGGTCAGGATCCAGCGATTGATGGTCTGGGTGGCGCCGGACGGGCGGAACGAGCCGTCGAGCTTCATGCCGTTCATCTCGGCAAAGCGCGTGGCGTTCCAGAGCTTGGTGCCGAAATTGCGATAGCCGGCAATGCGGCTCTCGTCGAGCTTCACGTCCCTGCCCTGGGCCGCCATGATGGCGAGCGTGAACCGCAGCGCATCGGCGCCATATTCCTCGATCAGGTCGAGCGGATCGATGACGTTGCCCTTCGACTTCGACATCTTCTGACCGTTCTTGTCGCGCACCAGCGCATGGACATAGACGGTGTGGAACGGTTCGACCGGCTTGCCGTCCTCATCCTTCATGAAGTGCAGCCCGGCCATCATCATGCGGGCAACCCAGAAGAAGATGATGTCGAAGCCGGTGACGAGAACGCTGGTCGGATAATAGCGGGCGAGTTCGTCCGTCTCTTCCGGCCAGCCGAGCGTCGAGAACGGCCAGAGCGCGGAGGAGAACCAGGTGTCGAGCACGTCCTCGTCGCGGGTCAGGATATTGCCGGGCTCGTAGTTTTCGAGCTGCTCCTCGACCCAGGCCTTCCACGGCCCCTCATGGGCGATGTAATGCTGGATCGCGGCATCAAGCGCCTCTTCCTCGGTCTTTTCGACGAAGACCTGGCCGTCCGGCCCGTACCACGCAGGGATCTGGTGGCCCCACCAGAGCTGGCGCGAAATGCACCACGGCTCGATGTTCTCCATCCAGTCGAAATAGGTCTTTTCCCAGTTCTTCGGCACGAAATTGGTGCGACCCTCGCGCACCGATTCGATCGCCGGCCCGGCAAGTTCCTTGGCGTCGGCGAACCACTGGTCGGTCAGCATTGGCTCGATGACGACGCCCGAACGGTCGCCAAAGGGCTGCATGATCTTCTTGTTCTCGACGAAGGGGATATCATTGCCCTCCTCGTCCTTCACGGTGACGGCAAGGCCCTCGGCATTGATCGCGTCGACGATGCGCTTGCGGGCGGCATAGCGATCAAGACCGCGGTATTCGTCGGGCACGAGGTTGATGTCGTCGACCTCGGCCTCAGTCGGCAACTCGCCGGATTTCGCGATCTTCATCGCCTGCTCGGCGCAGACGGCATAGGGTTCGCCGTCGTCGCGCAGCGCCGCCTTGGTGTCCATCAGCCGGTAGAGCGGAATATGGTTGCGGCGGGCGACCTGATAGTCGTTGAAATCATGCGCGCCGGTGATCTTGACCGCGCCGGAACCGAAATCCTTGTCCGGATATTCGTCGGTGATGATCGGGATCAGACGCCGATGTTCCTTCGGACCAACCGGAATTTCACAAAATTTTCCGATGATTGGCGCATAACGCTCATCCGATGGGTGAACGGCGACCGCGCCATCGCCGAGCATGGTTTCCGGGCGCGTGGTCGCGATCGAGATGTAATCGCGCTCCTCCTTGAGGACGACATTGCCGTTCGCGTCCTTCTCGACATAGGTATAGGTCTCGCCGCCGGCCAGCGGGTATTTGAAATGCCACATATGGCCGTCGACTTCGCGGTTCTCGACCTCAAGATCGGAAATCGCGGTTTCGAATTCGGGATCCCAGTTGACCAGCCGCTTGCCGCGATAGATCAGGCCGTGCTTGTAGAGCGAGACGAAGACCTCGCGGACGGCCTCGGAAAGCCCTTCATCCATGGTGAAGCGCTCGCGCGACCAGTCGCAGGAGGCGCCGAGGCGCTTGAGCTGGTTGATGATCTGGCCGCCGGATTCTTCTTTCCATTCCCAGACCTTGTCGATGAAGGCCTCGCGGCCCATCTCACGCCGGCCGGGAAGCTGGCGTTCCATCAACTGACGCTCGACAACCATCTGGGTGGCGATGCCGGCATGGTCCATGCCGGGCTGCCAGAGCGTGTCCTTGCCGCGCATCCGCTCGAAGCGGACCATGATGTCCTGCAGCGTGTTGTTGAGCGCGTGGCCCATATGCAGCGAGCCGGTCACGTTCGGCGGCGGGATCACGATCGAGAAGCTCTCCCTGCCCGGTTTTGCGTTGGCTCCGGCGCGGAAGGCATCGGCCTGTTCCCACCGGGTGGCAATCCTGGGTTCGACGCTTTTCGCGTCATACGTCTTCTCAAGCATGTCTTCGCCAATTCCTGCTGATACCAAAACCGGGCGAAACACATATAGCGCGCCTGCGTCCGGATTAAACGGCGGCGGGTTGCCGCGGCTTTCGCGGCGGCCCTTCGCGGCCTGTCGTTGTTATGCGCTTGGCTTCAGGCCTGTCAACAACAAAGCCGCCCCGGAGGGGACGGCTTGGATAGGTCCAACGCGCGTATTCTCAGCGCTTCGCGTTGCGCATCCGCTCGATTTCCTTGCCGACCATTTCTTCCACGATCGAAGGCATGTGCTCCTCGATCCAGTCGCGGAGCAGCGGACGCAGCTCCGAAATCACGATTTCCTCAATCTTGCGCGCGCCCTCGCGATCAAGCGCGTCGGAAAGCGCATGCAGCGCATTGCCGATCCGCTGTTCGGAATCGGAGGAAAGCAGGTGCTCCTGGCCCTCCTCCGTGCGTGGCGAACGGTCGGCATCCTCCGCGCGCGCGACGCCATTGGGCTCATGAACCCCGCCGGTCGCCTCCCGCACCTGGCGCGCAACTTCGCCGATCGTGCCGGGATAGACCGCATCGCGCTCCAGCGGGTGCGGCCGGGCCGCCGCCGGTTGCTGCGGTTCTGGCGCTTGCTGCGTCACCGGCTCCTGATCCGCTTCGAACGGCTGTACGGCTTCCTCGCCATGCGCGGCTTCCGTCTCGTTCGACGGCTGCGAATCATCATCGAAGGTGAAGGCGGGACGGCGGGAGACGAAAGCATTATCGCCAAAGGGCTCGGGATCCTGTTCGACAGGAGACGCGTCGCCCGCATCATGATCGCGCTGGCGATAGGTCTCGGGCGCGCGGTAGCGCTCTTCCCTGGGCGCGGCAGCGTTGTCACGCGCGGCGCGTGGAGAACGCCCGACATCGTCGCCGCTATCGATAATACGGCGAATCGAAGCGAGAATCTCTTCCATCGAGGGCTCTTGCTGCAATTTCGGCTGCGCCATTACAAACCTTCCCGCGCGTTAACGTCCCAAGCGTCGAATCATCGACAACGATACGCCAGCTCCGGCCGCATGAAGACCGAAACCGTCATATTTTCAGTGCTATACACAGAATTTTCGGGACACGTCCGATAGAACTTACAAATCTCTAGAATTCGAAGGCCTTCGCCCGCGCGAAGCCAGGAAGCGGCTTGACGGCGGCATTGAAGGAGGAGAGCGACGAAAACACATCGCCATCGCGATGATAGATGGTTGCCCGGGCGGCATAGCCCGTGCCCTCGACGCAGACGAGCCGACCGCCATCGCGCAACTGATTCAGCAGCGCCTCCGGAACGACCTCGACGGCGCCGTTGAGGAAGATCGCGTCATAGGGCGCCTCGGAGGGATACCCTTCCGGCAGGACGCCGCTGACCACGACCGCGTTGTCATAGCCGAGTTCGAGGAATTTCGCGCTCGCGCTTTCAACCAGTTCCTCATCGCTGTCGATGCCGACGACCGACTGGGCGAGCAGCGAAAGAATGGCCGCGGCATAGCCATCGCCCGCGCCGACCACCAGCACCACATCCTTCTTGGAGAGCTCCAGAAGCTGGACGAGCTTGGCAAGCGGCGACGGCTCCATCATGTAGCGGGCGGGGCCGGCTTCATTGGCGGGCTTTACCTGAATGTCCTCGTCGATATAGGCGAGCGACCTGGATTGCGGCGGCAGGAAAGCCTCGCGCGGCACGGCAAGAAAGGCCTCGAGCACAGGATAGGCTGTCACATCGGTCGGCCGGATCTGGTTTTCCACCATCTTCCGGCGCGCCGTCTCGAAATTCATCATGGCCAACAACCTCGCAAACAATCAGCGTTCAGCGCCGTCCCGACGCACGAGTTGTTTTCATAGATGCGCTGCCGCCTCCATGCAAGATGGTAGAGCCGTTCGCGCGAAATTGCCGCAAAAAAGAAGGCGCACGAGGCTGCGCCTGTTCACCCGGAACATGACGAAAGGGCCGGCGCGAGCGCCGGCCCCAATGCCATTTGATGATCAACGATATTGGTTGACCAGAATGCAGAGCCGCTGCAGGCCGGCTTCATAATTGTCCGGCGTACGCATCACCGCCTGACACTGTTTGCGCACGGTCTGCTGCTCGCCGCTGCTCAGATCATCGAAGGCGATCACGAGGCGTTGGTCGTTGCGATTGTCAGGCATCGATCCGCCGCCCGATCCATCGCCGCCGGCAGTGCCACCGCCGTTATTGCCGCCACCGGCATTTCCGCCGCCGCCGTTTCCGCCGCCATTATTGCCGCCGCCATTGTTGCCGCCTCCGCCGCCGCCGAGGCCGATATCCACGTCCGCGCCGGTGCCATCATCACCGCCAATGCCGACATCGACATTCGCGCCGCTGTCACCGCCGATCGTGGCGGAGGCCGAGGCCCCTATTCCGCTACTGCCGCCAACATCGGCGGACGCATCTGCATTCACGCCGCTGGAGCCGCCGACGCTTGCGCCGACATCGGCGCTCGCCGCCTGCCCGCCGCCGACATCGGCCGACGCTCCGGCATCAACGCCACCGGAACCGCCAACGCTCGCGCCGGCATCGGCGCTTGCGGCCTGACCGCCGCCAACACCGGCGGACGCACCGGCATTCACGCCGTCCGAGCCGCCGACGCTGGCGTCAACGCCCGCGCCGACGCCGCCGGAGGGATCGGTGTCTGTATTGACGCCGACGCTTATCCCGTTCTCGCCGCCGATATTCAGAGACTGCGCATTCGCAGGGGTGGCGCCATACAATGTAACGGCGAGCGAACCTGCGAAAAAAGCACCCGCCAGAAGTGTAGATTTACTGCGACAGGCAAACATGTCGTCCTCCTTCTGGAGCCCTCTTTGTGGAAGGACTCCTCCTGTTTAAACAACGTTATGTTTGCGGCTCGTCTGTTCGATCCGCGTAACTTTTAAACGGGACCTCGAACAAAAAAGTTCCTCGGAAGCGAAGAATCTACTCGGCGATCAGATCAAGATCTATTGATTCTGAGTGGAAAACTCCGAGGCTCTTCCCCTCCCATACTTCGACAACAAAGAGATATTCGGGGCCAAAAAACTCGTCGACATGCCGGAAGCAAGTCATTCAAGCAAAAGAGTGGTAGCGATACCATGCGCTCGGCGATATCTATGGTCATGAAAATCACGAACACGATCGCACAGGCATCTGGCGATGCTGTCAGGACGGCGCTGAAATTTTATCGAAAAAGGAAGTGGAGGCCTCGGCCGGAATCGAACCGGCGTGCAAGGATTTGCAGTCCTCTGCGTAACCACTCCGCCACGAGGCCAACATTGTCGATCGAAGGGTTGGCGCGGATTTAGAATGATTTATTTTGATTTGCAATAGCGCTGCCCGACGCAGCCTCATTTTATTTCACGAGGAGGCGCCGGACACCCGTTAGCGCACCGGAACAGATCATCGCCGGCCCCGCCGAACGCCTGTTATTGGCAACGCCGGCAAAAAACGGCTCCGCAGGCTTAAAAGGCCGCGCGAATCGGGTAGTGTCACGAAGTCCGGATTCGGGGTCGAAACGCCGGCGCGTCGCAATGGAGGGGACCAATGCCGACCATCTTCAATTCCGCCAGATTTTTTGCGGCGTGGTGCGTTTTCGCCCTTTTGACGGCGGCATGTTTTCAGCTCACGCCCGCAGCCGCCCAGGAAACTGACGACGAAAAAACCTCCACCGAACTGGTGCAGGAAATCTTCCAGGATGCCCAGGGAAATGCCGGCCTGAAGGCGCGTTATGAACGGCTGGTAACGAACCCGATTTCGCCGCCCGACACCCGCAGCCCGCGCGCAACGCTCGAAAGTTTCCTTGTGATCATGCAGACGGCCAGCGAACTCTGGCTCGAGGTGCGCGACAGCTATTTTGACGGCGAGACCTTCTTCATGACAAAAGCCCAGAGCGATCAGCTCGTTCTGGTGCAGTCGCTTCTGGAAAAGGCGGCGCGGACATTCGATCTCTCCGCGATACCTGCCGCTTCGCGCCAACGCGCAAGCATCGAGACTGTGCTGCAGCTTCAGGAGATATTCGACCGGATCTATCTGCCGCCGGTGGAGGAAATACCGGGCCTTGCCGCGGGCGCGTTCGCGCTGTCGGATTCGGAAGCACAAGCGCTGCCGGCAAAATGGATCATTCCTGGCACCAGCCTGACCATCGAACGGCAACGGGAAGGCCCGCGGGAGGGCGAATATCTTTTCACCCAGGGCACAATCAACCAGATCGACGACGATTACGAGGAGGTCAAGGCTCTGCCGATGATCGCCGACCTCGGCGAAGACCTCTACCAGTATTACATCTATACGCCTGGCAATCTGGTCGCGCCGCGCTGGTATGAGTTCATTCTCGATGGACCCTACTGGCTGCGCTACCAGTTCGGCAATCAGGCCTACTGGCAATGGATCGGGTTGGCGCTCATCGCCGTTGTTTCTGTGGTCGCGCTGGTCTGGTTCAGCCGCTGGAATGCGCGGCGGGCGGTTCCGCTGGATCCCGCCAGGCGGCAGCTGCGCCGTGTTATCACGCCCTTGCTGATCATGGCCGCGGCAAACCTCATCCGCTTCCTGATCGAGGAGCAGATCAACATCACCGGCGACCTGCTCTATGTCTCCACCACCGCCCTGAGCGCCCTGATATGGACGGCCACGGCCTGGTTCACCTATCAGCTTCTGCAGACGCTCTATATGTGGACCATCCGCAACCCCGCCGTCAGCAATGCCTCGCTTGATGCCAGCCTGCTGCGCACCGGCTTTCAGGTCATGTCCTTCATCGTGGCGATCATCGTGCTCGGCTATGGCGCAACCCAGATCGGCATTCCGATCTACGGCGTCGTCGCTGGTCTCGGCGTCGGCGGTCTGGCAATCGCGCTCGCGGCCCAGCCGACGCTTGAAAACTTCATCAGCGGCGTGCTGCTCTACGCCGACCGGATCGTGCGCGTCGGCGACTTCTTCCAGTTCGACGATACCGCCGGCACGGTGGAGGAAATCGGCATCCGTTCGACGCGCATCCGCGCGCTCGACCGCACCCTCATCATCGTCGCCAATGCCGATCTGGTGAAGCGCAAGATCACCAATTACAGCCGACGCGACGTCTTCCTGTTCCGGCACAAGATCGGCCTCAGATACGAGACCGACGCCGACACGCTGCACAAGATCATGGAGGATATCCGGACGCTGCTCGCATCCCATGAAAGCGTGCTCGAATCGCCAAGGCGGGTCCGGCTCGTGGAATATGGCGATTCGGCCGTGCTGATCGATATTTACGCCAATATCTCGGCGACCGACATCAACGTCTTCCTGGAGGTGCAGGAGCAATTGCTGCTTTCGATTCGCGACATCGTCGAGCGCCACGGTTCCGGTTTTGCCTATCCCACCTCCACCGTCTATCTCGCCCAGGGTGACTACAAGGAACCCAAGCCGATCGCGGACGTTCCGACAAAAGAGAACGCCGGCGAGGCGCCGAAGGACGACGAGACCTAGCGCGTCGAAAAGGCGGATATGCCCGGATAGGCCGCGGAGGTTGAAATGTGGGGCTGGGTCAACGAAAATGCGGCGGCGATCAGCGCTGTCGCAAGCGTCGCCACGCTTTTGATATGGGCGGTCTACCTCCAGATGCTGTTCAGCGGCTTCCGCGAGGGACGGCGCGCGAAAATCCTGATCAATCGCGGCGGCAGCCCCACGCTCGATGGTCATTGCCTTGTCGCCAATATGAGCGCGAAGGCGATCTTCATCGACGCCGTGCTGCTCGATTTCAACGTGAAGACCGAGACAGGCCGCGAGCATTTCAGCTATTCGCTCAGCAACCTCACCTTCGATGACGACAGTGTCTCCGATCCGCGCGCAAAACTGTTCCAGGGACCGCTGGATGCCGCCGAGCATCTCGACCTCGGCACATTCCGGGCATTGATCGAAAAAATGTCGCCGCCGGATTTCGACCGCTTTGAGACGATTGAAGATATCAACATCACCATCGTGGCCACCTACACCTCTGAGGACCGGCCGGTCGCAGCCGAACGGGTTTTCGATATTGTCGGCGAGCGCGACGAGCAGGTGGTGTCCCCGCGCAGCTATGCCGCGTCGCAATTGCGCAGCCAGCGTCAGCGCCGCCGGATCGAAAGACTGATGCGCGATCTGCACCAATCGGAGCGTGGCGATGGCCGCAAAAAGACAGATGGCGTGGAGGCGCAGGCTTAACCGCTTTTGGCAGCCCGATCGGAGATGCATCCAGGCGCGGGAAAACGGATCGCGCGAGGGTCACAAACTTCTTTGCTTTTTTTGTCGAAAAGGGCTTGGCAAATCGCCTCACCATTTGTATTAACCCGCTCACACCGCAGCGCCTCATACGGCGCTAATGTTCCCTGGTAGCTCAGCGGTAGAGCACTCGACTGTTAATCGATAGGTCGTCGGTTCGAATCCGACCCGGGGAGCCACTTCACCATTTGATTGTCTGTACTGCCGTGAGAGTGTTCTTTCCGACGCGATCCGGTGCAAGCCCAAATGCCCTCCGCCGAGAGGCAGAAGGGCCAGAGGCCAATGCGGGATAGAGCTCAATTATGCGATCAATCCAGCAGCCACAGCGCCGCGCCCCGGCGACGCTCGCGGGGAGCGCCGGGTCGAATGAAGCATCGACGGAATCGCTCTCAGCTCATTGGCGTAGCGCCGCGTGCGGTCAGCTTTGGGGCGATCTTGTCGCCAGATCACGCTTTAACCTATTGAATCAACGTATCGTTCTTTTCGAAAGTCGATTCCGATTTTCGGGCCCACGCGCTAGCGCTTGCCGGTTTTTTCTTTCCACTCGGCGCGCGCCTGCTCGATGAGCTCCGGATCGGTGGCGGCCTTGAGGCCGGTGGCGGCGATCGCCTTGGCGGCGTGGACGAAGGCCTTGTGGGCGGCCGGGCTCTTGCCCTGCGCGACCACCTGCCAGGTGTGGGGGTTGGTGCCGATCGCCCAGGCCGGGGTCCAGCATTGCGCCGTGGGAATAACCCAGCTCACATCGCCGACATCCGTTGAGCCGGCGCGGAAATGCGACTTGCCCTCAAAGGCCCTCAAGCCCCGGTGAAGCGGCTGGCTTCCGTCGACCCGGCTGTTGGAAAGCGCGTCATCCCTGACCTGATAGAGCCGGATGCTGCTGTCGATCGCCTCCTGTGAGAAGGTCGCCTGAATATCCCGCGCGAAAGCCTCGTCGGCCTCGTCGAAGGGCACGGGGCCGAGCGCCGTCATCTGCTCGTGCATCGCGGTTTCGAGCGTGAGGTTGGGAAGCAGGCTGTTGGTTGCCTTGCCGAGTTCCAGTTCGACCCTGGTTTCCGTCATCATCGCAGCACCTTCGGCGATTTTCTTCACCCGTTCGGCGAGCGCCCGCGCGCCCACGATTTCCGGAGCCCGGATCATGTAGCGGCCGGCCGCGCGCGCCTGCACGACATTGGCCGCGACGCCTCCGGTCTCGGTAATCGCGTAATGAATCCGGCAATCGGAGGGCATGTGCTCGCGCAGGAAATTGATGCCGATATTGGTCAGCTCCAGCGCATCGAGCGCGGAACGGCCGAGGTGGGCCGCATTTGAGGCATGGGCCGCAACCCCCTTGAAGCGGATATCATATTCGATCACGGCGAGATTGTTGGTGGAGCGCACGCCGTTGAAGGGCGCGGGATGCCAGGTGAGCGCAAGGTCGACATCGTCGAACACGCCGGCCTCGGCCATGATCGTCTTGGCGCCGCCGCCCTCTTCCGCCGGGCAGCCATAATAGCGCACGGTGGCCGCGATGCCGGTCTTTTCCAGATGACGGGCAAGGCCCACGGCTGCAAGAAGCGAACCCGCGCCGAGCAGGTTGTGGCCGCAGCCATGGCCGCTTGCGCCCGGATTGTCGGACTTCTCCTCGGCAATGCCGGCGACCTGATTCATGCCGGCCAGCGCATCGAATTCGCCCAGAATGGCGATCACCGGCCCGCCGCCGCCATATTCCCCGCAAAAGGCGGTCTCGATACCGACAACGCCGCGCGTGACGGAAAACCCGTATTTCTCCAGAAGCGCCGCCTGGAGCTTCGCCGATTCGAATTCCTCGAACTTCAGTTCGGCCAGCTCCCAGATCCGGTCGGAGAGTTCGATGAATTCAGGCTTCAATGCCTCGATTTCGTCCGCGAGTTGTTCAATCGCCTGCTGGGTCATGGAAAGGTCCTGTTTGCTGCCGTGGCAGCGGGTCTGGGGTCATGAGAAGTCGCGCGGCCCATGTCGATGGGCCGCGGGATAAGGGTTCTTGAGGAGAACGCCGCGCCGCCGAGACGGCGCTGCGAGAAGCCGGTCAGTCGACCGAGACTTCCCATACGCGGGGGTTGCCCTGCCACACGGGCGCGCCTTCGAGGCTCGCGGTCGCGGCCCAGATGTCAACCATGTCGTACATGAACAGGCCCGGCATATCCTCGAGCATCAGCGTGTGGAAATCGTCGAAGATCTGCTGGCGTTTCGCCTGATCGGTTTCGCGATAGGCGGCGTCGAGCAGTTCGATGGCCTTCGGGTTCTCCCACATCAGCGAGGTGTTCTCGTCCTTGTCGCCGACATAGAAGCTCATCATCAGCGCCGGATCGAGGCGCGGCGAGACCGACTGCGAGATCACCTGGTAATTGCCTGAGCGACGGCGTTCCACCTGGGTGGCATAGTCGAGCACCTCGATCTGCACGTTGAGGCCGGCCTGCTGCATCATCGCCTGGGCGATGATCGCCGCCGGATAGCTCGGCACATTGCCGCGGCGGTTGGCGATGATCGAGATCGGCTCGCCATTATAGCCGGCGTCCTTCAGTTCCTTCTTTGCCGCCTCGATGTCATAAGGCAGGCACTTTTCCTGGGTCTCGCTGTAATAGATCGAGTTGGTCGCGATCATCGAGCAGTTGGGCGTGCCGGTTCCGTTGGAGGCGGCGGCGACAAGCTGCGGCAGATCGAGCGCCATGGCCATGGCGCGGCGGACGCCCGGATTGGCGAGCACCGGATCGCGGGTCTGCATGTAGAACAGGTTCTTGCCGTTGTTGACGGCGACGATCAGCTTGCTGTCATCGCGGTCCTCGAATTCCGGCATCAGGTCCGGAGAGACTTCGGCAAGATCGAGCGCGCCGGACTGGATGCCGGCTTTCACCGTCGAGGCGTCGGGAACCACCATGAACTTGACGCCGTCGGCGAGCGGGTCCTTGGCGCCGACCGTGCCATCCGGCTTGCCGTCGTTCGGCGGCGAGACATAGGCATCATTCTTGGCGAGATGGACATATTCACCTTTCTTCCACTCGTCCCACTTGAACGGGCCCGTGCCGATCGGTGCTGCGAAGCTGCCGTCCTCGCCCACCGATTTCGGCGAGATGATGCCGGTGAAGCCGCATTCCGGGCGAGCCATGAGGCCGAGGAAGACCGCCGACGGCTCGGCAATCGTCATCGTCACGGTGGCGTCATCGACCTTCTCGATGCCGGTCAGCTTGACCACGCGGCTGCCGTCGAAATCCGGCAGGCAGCGCCACTTGCTGTCGGCATCCATATAGCGGTTCATGGACCAGACCACGTCGTCGGCGGTCATCTTGTCGCCATTGTGGAAGGTGACGTCGTCGCGCAGCGTGAAGGTGTAAATCAGCCCGTCATCGGACATGGCGACGGATTTGGCGAGAAGCGGCTTGACCGCGCCGTCCTCGGTGTAGCCGACGAGACCTTCGAGAATGTGCATCATGATCGCGTCGGTATTGCCGTCGCGGTTGACGCCCGGATCGTTGGAGCGCAGGTCGGAGGAGAGCGCGACGACGATGTCGCGCGCCGCCGCGGTCTGGGTGAGTGCCGCCAGCATCACGCCGGCAAGGAGTAGTTTCTTCATGTTTATCCCTCTTTGGTTCTGTTTTCAGGCCTTCAAAGTCCGATGAAACAGGCGCGGGCGAGCCGGCCGATCGTCTCGAGTGCCACCGTATAGCCGGGAAGCCCGTCCGGCATGGTGAGCGGTACCCCGTCCGTGTAGGCGGCGAGGATGAAGAGCGGCGCGCCGTCGCGATAGACGATGCCCGCATCCATGCGCCCGCGCTTTCCCCGTCCGCCCTTGCTGGCGATCACGGTGTCGAAGGGAAGGCGCGAATGAATGCCGTAGCGCAGCACCTGCGATTTCAGCATCTTCAGCGCGAAGGCGGAGAGGTCCCGCGAGATGCCGAGCCGCGCTGAGGCGTCGGCATCGGCGTCCGTCTGGGCAGCAAGGATCGTATCGAGCAGCATCACCTGGTCGGCCGCCGTCGTCACCGTCACCGCGTCGAGCGGATGGTCATGCGGCAGCGCGATCGGCGGGATCAGGAAGCGGTGATGGGTGCCGGTCATGCCGATCGCCGCGCAATAGGCTTGGACCTCCTCGAGCGTCAGACGCTCGAACACCATATGGGTGCAGACATTGTCGGAAAGCGTGATCATGCCGGCGATCGCATCGCGCAATGACAGCACCATGCCGGGTGTCATGTGGCGCAACACGCCGCTCGCCACCTGCTCGGCGTGGCGCGGCTCGTAGACGATCTTCTCGTCGAAACTCAATCGCCCCTCCCCGATCGCCTTCAGCGCCGCCATCATGATCGAGATCTTGCGGGTCGAGGCCGATGGCGTTTCCTCGGTCGCGCCGCGCTCGATGGTTTCGCCCGTCAGCAGGTTCTTGACCTTGAAGCGGACGGTGAAATCCTGGGCATCGCAGATCCTCGCGAGTTCGGCGGCTGTCGATGCCGTTTTTTCGGTTCGTTGAGTCATATCACTCCTCCAGCCGCCATTTGAGTTTCACGCCGCCGGTCTCGTTGAAGTCGAGCGCGGGAATGGCCGACAGCAGACGCTGCGTATAGGTATGCTGCGGACGGTCAAAGATCTCGTCGCGCGGGCCTTCCTCGACGATTTTGCCGTGCTGCATCACGATCACCCGATCGGCGATCTGCTCGACCACGGAAAGGTCGTGGCTGATGAACAGGCAGGAAAAGCCGTGCTTCTTCTGCAGGTCGGCGAACAGCGCCAGTACCTGCGCCCTGACCGTCACATCAAGCGCGGACACCGGCTCGTCGGCGATCAGCAGTTTCGGCTCGCGCACCACGGCGCGGGCGATTGCCACGCGCTGGCGCTGGCCGCCGGAAAGTTCGTGCGGCAGCCGTTCGGCGAATGCGCCGGGCAGGCCCACCTCGGCAAGCGTCGCGAGCGCCCGCCTGCGCCGCTCGGCGGCGCTCAGCCCCGGCATGGTGCGCAGCGCCTCTTCGACCAGCTTGACGATCGTCATGCGCGGGTCGAGCGACGAATACGGGTCCTGGAACACCATCTGGCAGTTCTGCCGATAGTGCGCCCAGTCCCCTTCCCGCGGCTTGCCGTTGAACAGGATATCGCCCGACGTCTGGTGAATCAGCCCGGCAATGGTGCGCCCGAGCGTGGTCTTGCCGGAGCCCGAACCGCCGACCAGCGCCACCACCTCGCCCTGGCGGATCGTCACCGAAACGCCATGGAGGGCGCGCTTGGCCTGGCCCTTGCGAAACAGCGCGCCGGCCTTGTGATAGTCGACGATCACGTTTTCGACGGACAGGACCGGCGTATCGTCCGGACGGAATGTCCGGGTTTCGCCGCGCCCCGGCAGCGATGACAACAGCTTGCGGGTGTAGGCATGCTGCGGGTTGGTGAGAATGTCGTCGGTGGTGCCGCTTTCGACCACGACGCCCTTTTCCATCACCGCGATGCGGCTGGTATAGCGCGCCACCATCGGCAGATCGTGGCTGATCAGCAGCACCGCCGTGCCTTCGGCGCGGGTGAGTTCCACCATCAGCTCCATCACGTCGCGCTGGATCACCGCGTCAAGCGCCGTGGTCGGCTCGTCGGCGATGAGCAGCGCCGGTTTCAGCAGCATCACCGAGGCGAGCATGATGCGCTGGCGCATGCCGCCGGAAAACTCATGTGGATAGGCCGACAGCGCCCCCTTCGGATCGACGATGCCGACCCTTTCCAGCATGGCGAGGATCGCGTCCCGGCGCTTCTCACGGGTAAGCCCGGTGTGGAGCTTCAGCCCCTCCTCCAACTGCCGGCCGATGAGCATCGACGGGTTCAGCGAGGTCATCGGCTCCTGGAACACCATGCCGATCCGCGCGCCGCGCAGCGATCTCAGATCACGCGGGCTCATGGTCAACGTGTCGCGCCCCTCGAACACGGTCTCACCGCTTGTCGGCGTGATCCCGGCGGGCAGAAGCGACATCAGCGCGCGGGTCGCCAGCGTCTTGCCGGAGCCGGATTCGCCGACAATGCCGAAGATCTCGCCGGGGCGGACATCGAAGGAGACATTGTCGACGAGCTTGACGCCATTGCCGAGGGAAAGCGTCAGGTCGCGGACGGAAAGGAGAATATCCCTCATCATTTCAGCCCCCTCATGCGCGGGTCGAGACGGTCTCGCAGCGCGTCGCCCAGAAGATTGATGCCGAGAAGCGTGAGCGCGATGCAAAGGCCGGGGAACACGCCGAGCCAGACGGCCTGCTCGATGAACGGCCGGCCGGCGGCCAGCATGTTGCCCCAGGTGGGTGCGGGCGGCGGCACGCCGAGGCCGAGGAAGGAGAGCGCGCTTTCCGACAGGATCGCCCAGCCGAACATGGTGGTCGCCAGCACCGACATCGGCGCCAGGCAATTGGGCAGGATATGTCGGAACACCGTGTAGAACTCGCTGTTGCCCATCAGCTTCGAGGCTTCGATGAACTCGGCTTCGCGCAGCGTCATCACCACGCCGCGCACCAGCCGCGCCATCGACGGCGTGTAGGCAATGCCGAGCGCGAAGATGATGCCGTACTGATTTGCGCCGAAAACGGCGAGCAGGCCGAGCGCCAAAAGAATGCCCGGAAAGGCGAGCAGCGCATTGTTGACGGCCATGATCAGCCCGTCGGTCAGCCCCCGCGTATAGCCGCTGACGAGGCCGATCAGCGTGCCCATGACGACGGTGAAGGTGACGGTGAGCGTGCCGATCCACACACTTGCGCCGGCGCCGACCATGATCCGGCTCAACACGTCGCGGCCGAATTCGTCGGTCCCCATCCAGTGGGCAAGGCTCGGCGGCTTCAGTCGGGCGACGAAATCGAGCTTCAGCGGATCGTAGGGCGTCCAGAACGCACCGATAAGAGCGACGACGAGCAGAAGGCCAATCAGGAAACCGCCGATCGCGGCATTATAGGAAAGTTTTCTCATTGTGCCGTCACCCGGGGATCGAACAGTGGATAGAACAGGTCGATGATCAGGTTGACGACGACATAGGAGAGCGCCACGAACAGCAGGCAGCCCTGGATAACCGGGTAATCCCGCTGGAAGATGCTGTCGACCATCAGCCGGCCGAGGCCCGGGATCGAGAACACGGTCTCGATAACCGCGATGCCGCCCAATAGATTGCCGAGGATGAGGCCGATCATCGTCCAGGTCGGGCCGAAGGCATTCTTGAAGGCGTGACGCCACAACACGGCCATTTCGGAAAGCCCCTTGGCACGGGCGTGGGTGATGTAATCAAGCCGCAGCACTTCCAGCGTCGAGGCGCGGGACATGCGCAGAAGCACGCCCATTTCATGCATCACGAGCGTGGCGACCGGCAGGATGATATAGATCAGGCCCTCGGTGAGATTGTCGCGCAACGACACGTAGCCGAGCACCGGAAGCCAGCCGAGTTCAAGCCCGAACAGCAGGAGAAGCAGAAGGCCGAGCCAGAAGGTCGGTATCGAGAGAAGCAGCGTCGCCGTTCCGACAAGCGCAAGGTCCGTTACCGAATTCTGCCGCCATGCCGCAATGATGCCGGCGGGCACGGCGAGAATGGCGGCCAGCACGACCGCGATCAGCACGATCTCGCCGCTGATGACAAAGCGCGCGGCGACCAGCGGCAGCACCGGCTCGTCATTGATGATCGAGCGGCCAAGATCGCCCGAGAGCGCGTTCTCGCTCCAGATCAGGAATTGCCGCGGCAGCGACTTGTCGAGACCGAGCTCGGTCTCCAATTGGGCGATCTGCCGGTCATCGGCCATGTCGCCGAGCAACAGTTCGGCCGGATTGCCAGGAATGAGACGGATCAGGCCGAACACCGTGATCGATACGATGATCACCGTCGGTATCGCCATCGCGACGCGATGGAGGAAAAATCTCAGCATCAGAACCCCTCTGAGCCCCGCACTTCAGGCGGCAGGTTGTTTATTGACAAAAGTATGACAAAGCGAAAAAGAGACCGCAACACTATGATATTTTTCATAGGGATATGCAGCCGCGCTTACCGGCCAAGGACATGATGGCTGGAGAGAACCGGCAGCGGGTTAAGCCTGATCGTCCACCTGAGAACGCTCGATCTGGCGCTTCAGCGCCGCCATCAGGCCCTTGGCGGCAAGCGACATCGGCACGCCCTCGGCGGTCGCAATCCCGAAGCGCTGCGTGAGTTTCGGCTCGAACGGCCGTTGCACCACGGGCAGGTGCTTGTAGAGATTGGCGTAGAAACTGCTGGCAAGCGCGATCCCGAGCCCCTCGGCGGCATAGGCGCAGGCGGAGGAATTGGAATGCGTTTCGATGCGCACATCGGCACGCACGGCCTCGTTCTGCAACAGCCGGTCGAGCATCACCCGATGGGCGCGCAGCCGGCCGAGCATGATCAGCGGTTCGCCGCGCAGGTCCTCCGGCCGGATGACATCGCGCGCGGCCAGCCGGTGGTCACGGTGCATGACGGCGACGCTTCGCCCCTCGGCGACGATCTCGAGCCGGATGCCCGGGCTGATTTCGCCCTCATGGCGCAGGAAGCCGAAATCGATCACCCGCTGGTCGATCATCCGCTGGATGGTCATGGTGGTCTCGAAAAAGGTCTCGACCCTGACGCCGGGAAAACCCTCGCGATAATCCTTCAGCATGGCGGGCGCGAAATTCTCCCACATGCTGCTCGGCAGGCCGATGCGCACCGCCTCGGTTTCAGACGCGCCGGTGCGGATTTCATCGGCAAGCTGGCTGAAACGCGCCAGATTCAGGAGCACGGTCTTCGCCTCGGCTTCCAGAGTGCGCGCCTCCGGCGTCGGAACCAGCCTTCCCTTGACGCGCTGAAACAGCGTCAGCTCGAGATCGGACTCCAGTTGCTGGACGAGACGGCTGACGCCAGACTGGCTGAGCCCGGTGCTCTTGGCCGCCCCCATTGTCGAGCCCGTCGAAAGCACCGCGCGGAAAACTTCGAGCTGCTTGATGTTCATGCGATTTTTTCTCTGGGCGTTGATCTCGATCTGACAGCTACGATATTCTCGTAGCCCTGTCATGTGACAGCATGGGCAAAAAGCCGTGCCGGCACCTGTGCGCCGGAAACGACTTACGGCCGATTTTCCTCGCTGTTGAGGAACCACGCGATCAGTTCGGAACTGTTGCGCACGCCGATCGCGCGCGCCAGCCGCAGACGGTGCGCCTCTATGGTTCTGCGCGACAGGTTGAGTTCGTCCGCGATCGCGGCGTTGGTCTTGCCCTGGGCGACCAGTGCAAGGATCTGGCGCTGTCGGCCGGTCAGGGTTTTCGTGGCCGCGCTCGTCGGCCGGCTCATCGGCTCGAAGCAGTAAACCGCCGCGGCGAACGGGTCGGCGGCATCGAAGGAACGCCCCCTGACGCGGCACCAGAAGCGTCGTCCCCCGGTATCGGCCATGATCCGCTCGTCATAGTAGACGGCGCCGCCGGGAAGATGATCGCGCCACATTTTCCCGGTGCGCACGAAATCCTCGAGCGCGGGGTAGAGCCGGGCGAAGCTCTGGTTGATCAGCGCCTCGCGTTCATAGCCGAAGACCGCCGCGAACTCGCTGTTGCAATCCCGGATGACCCGATGCGTGGCGAACACGAGCGGCACGGGCAGTTGCGGCAATGTGAAGGTCAAGGGCGACGCCGAAGTTCGATCCATGCAGTATAAATACGACTAACGCCGGACAGATGACAAGATTTATCGTCATATTCGCGGACGGAAATCCGAATGGAGGAGACGATGAGAAAAGTATTCGCGTCGGCGACAGAAGCCCTTGCCGGGCAGCTGCGCGACGATATGGTGATCATGTCGGGAGGCTTCGGCCTTTGCGGCATTCCCGAAGCGCTGATCGAAGCCGTGGAGCTTTCCGGCGCGCGCAATCTGACCGTGATTTCGAACAATGCCGGTGTTGACGGCATCGGCCTTGGTCGGCTTCTCGAAACCCGGCAGATCAGCAAAATGATCTCGTCCTATGTCGGCGAGAACAAGCTGTTCGCCGAGCAGTATCTTGCGGGCGACCTCGAGCTCGAATTCAACCCGCAGGGCACGCTCGCCGAACGCATCCGCGCCGGCGGAGCGGGCATTGCGGCATTCTACACCAAGACCGGCGTCGGAACCGTGATTGCCGAGGGCAAGGAAGTCCGCAGCTTCAACGGCGAGGACTATGTGATGGAAACCGGGCTTGTCGCCGACATCAGCCTGGTCCACGCCTTCAAGGGCGATACCGAGGGCAATCTGGTCTATCGCAAGACCGCCCGCAACTTCAATCCGGACATGGCCACGGCAGCGCGGATGACCTTTGCCGAGGTGGAGCATCTGGTGCAGCCCGGCGAGATCGATCCCGATCACATTCACACGCCCGGCATCTTCGTGTCGCGCATCGTCCACGTCCCGAATCCGGTCAAGCACATCGAAAAGCGCACAACGCGTGAAGCACGGCGGGAGGACGCATAATGGCCTGGACACGCGAACAGATGGCGGCCCGTGCGGCCCGCGAACTACAGGACGGCTTCTACGTCAATCTCGGCATCGGAATCCCCACGCTCGTCGCCAACTATATTCCGGAGAACATGGACATCCGGCTGCAAAGCGAAAACGGCATGCTGGGCATGGGCCCCTTCCCGTTCCAGGGCGAGGAGGATCCCGACCTGATCAATGCCGGCAAGCAGACGATCACCTCTTTGCCCGAAACCAGCTTTTTCTCCAGTTCGGAGAGTTTCGCGATGATCCGCGGCGGCCATATCGATCTGTCGATTCTCGGTGCGATGCAGGTCGCCGAAAACGGCGACCTCGCCAACTGGATGATCCCCGGCAAGATGGTCAAGGGCATGGGCGGCGCGATGGACCTTGTCGCCGGCGTGAAGCGCGTCGTGGTGGTGATGGAACATGAAGCGAAGGGAACGCCCAAGCTCCTGAAGGAATGTACCCTGCCCCTGACCGGCAAGCGCGTCGCCGATATGGTGATCACCGATCTCGGCGTTTTCACCCTCACCCGGCACGGCGAGCCGAAAATGGTTCTGACCGAACTGGCCGAAGGCGTCACCCTCGACGAGATCACCGCCAAGACGGAAGCCCGCTTCACCGTCGCGCTTGAACAGGAGGGCGCAAGCCATGCATGACATCGTCATTGTGGCGGCGGCCCGCACGGCCATCGGCGCCTTCATGAAAGGCCTTGCCGCCATGCCCGCGCACGAACTGGGCAGCATCGCGATCACTGAGGCCCTGTCGCGCTGCGGCGTTAGCCCCGCCGAAGTCGATGAGGTCATTCTCGGCCAGGTGCTCACCGCGGGCGCCGGGCAGAACCCGGCCCGGCAGGCGGCCATGAAGGCCGGCATTCCCGACACTTCAACGGCATTCGGCATCAATCAGGTCTGCGGTTCCGGCCTGCGCGCCGTCGCTCTGGGCATGCAGCAGATCGCTCTCGGCGACGCCCGCGTTATTGTTGCCGGTGGCCAGGAATCGATGTCGCTTTCCGCCCATTGCGCGCATCTGCGCGGCGGCGTGAAGATGGGCAATGCATCGCTGGTCGACACCATGATCTCCGACGGGCTGACCGATGCGTTTGGCGGCATGCATATGGGCATCACCGCGGAAAACGTCGCCAGAAACTACGGGATCGACCGTGCCTCACAAGACGCCTTTGCTGTCGCAAGCCATCGCAAGGCCGCGGCCGCGCAAGAGGCCGGCCGGTTTGCCGAGGAAATCGTTCCCGTCACCATTCGCTCCCGCAAGACCGAAACGGTGATCGACAGCGACGAACAGATCCGCGCCGATGCCAGCGAAGAAGGACTTGCCGCCCTTCGCCCGGCGTTCGAAAAGGATGGCACCGTCACCGCCGGCAACGCCTCGGGTCTCAATGACGGCGCGGCGGCGCTGGTGCTGATGCATGCCGACGAGGCCGCCAGGCGCGGCCTTGCGCCGCTGGCGCGGATCGCGTCCTGGGCAACGGCCGGGGTCGATCCGGCGATCATGGGCATTGCGCCCGTCGCAGCCTCGCGCAAGGCGCTGGAAAAGGCGGGCTGGTCGGCCGCCGACCTCGATCTGGTGGAAGCCAATGAAGCATTCGCGGCCCAGGCCTGCGCCGTCAACGCGCAGATGAGCTGGGATCCGGAAAAGGTCAACGTCAATGGCGGCGCGATCGCGCTCGGTCATCCGATCGGCGCATCGGGCGCGCGTGTTTTGGTGACGCTGCTTCACGAGCTGAAACGCCGCGATGCCCGCAAGGGTCTGGCCACGCTATGCATCGGCGGCGGCATGGGCGTCGCGCTATGCGTGGAACGTCCCTGAAACGCGACTTTTCCGCAGGTCACGATGAAATAAACCGGCCCATCCCTGCCCGACAATACGGGCGGAGATGGGCCTGTGACCTCGCCGGCGTCCGGGCGAAAGCCTGCACAGAGAGAACAGGGCAGATCGACGCGAAGCCGCCCTGCCCGGCAAAGCTTAAATCAGCGGAACGTATCCGGGAAACGACGGCGGGCTTCGGCGCGCAGCTCATTGTAATCATTGTAGACATCGCCGAGGCCGCGCATGAAGCGGACCAAGGGGTTGTGCTGGTTTCTGGCTTCATTCTTGCGGGTGGTGTTCATCTTCAGATCCTCGTCTTGGCGTTGATGACACCAACATAGTGATTTATCGCCGGCGCGGTATGGGGTGCGACGCAGCCCAGCCTTGCACTGAGGTGTTGGCTTACGAAGAATACGGCGCTCTCACTTATTGAATCTACGCATCGTGCTTTCCCAAAATCGATTCCGATTTTCGGGCCAATGCGTTAGCGCGAGATCATCTCCGCGATCTTCACGGCATAGCGGTCGGTCATGCCGGAGACGTAATCGGCGAGCGCATGAAGCGCGCTGTAGGGATCGCGGGCGTGGCGCAAATCGATCCCGAGCGCCCGCTGCAATTGCCGGGGATAGCCGTCGAGCCCGTCGGCCTGCCAGCCGGCGGCGGCAAGCGCCTCGATCACCGGCAGGATGCCGTCGAGAATGCGATGGACGAGGTTGCGGCCCATGACCTCGAGTTCGGTCTTGCGCGGCGAGGTGAAGATGCGCTCATTCGCCAGACTTTCGATCGCGGCAAAGTTCTCAGCTTGGGCCGAGGCGCTGACGAGCGCGCCGGCAAACCTGCCGCCCATGATCGCATCATAGTTTTCCGCAAAGGCACCGCTGCACGCCTCGAAGGCCTTGCCGATCGCGACCGCCCGCAACACGGCGATCTTCTCGGCCGGCGTGTCGCCGCGATCGTCCTTCGGCGAAAAGCCCGCAATCTCGGACAGAAGCGGCGCGACATCGCCATAGCCGAGATCGCCGGTGGTGAAGGCATCCTCGAGGTCGAGAATATTGTAGCAAATATCATCGGCGGCCTCGACCAGGAGCACCAGCGGATGACGCCGCCACCAGGTGGCCGTGGCGTCACCCGCGATCAGGCCGGTCCGGGCGGCGACGGCCTCAAGCTCGGCCCGCTCGCTTTCGAACACGCCGAACTTCTTCAATCCGCCATCATGGACGGCGATCGTCTTTCGCACCCGCGCCGTCACCGGATATTTGATGAATGCGCCGAGCGTGCCATGGGTCAGCCGCATGCCGCCGGGCCGGTTCATCTCCAGCCGGGTGAGGATGCGAAAGCCCTGCGCATTGCCCTCGAATGCCTCGAATTCCTCGGCAAAACAGGCGTCGCGGTCGCAAAACAGCCCCTCGCCCCGGTCGAAGCGTTCGGCAAACCACGCGCCGATCGCCGCCTCGCCGGAATGGCCGAAGGGCGGATTGCCGATATCATGCGCAAGACAGGCCGCATGCACGAGGCCGGCGACGATCGCCTGCCCGCCCTTGGCGATCTTGCCTTCCTCCTCAAGCCAGTAACCGACTTCCAGCCCAAGCGAGCGTCCGACGCTCGCGGTCTCCACGCTGTGGATCAGGCGGTGATGGATATGGTCGTGATCGTAGAGCGGGTGGACCTGGGTCTTGTTGGCCAGCCTTCGAAACGGCGCGGAAAACGTGATCCGGTCGGCATCCTGATCAAAGGCCGGACGGCGGGGCGAGGCCTTGCGGTCGGGACGGTAGAGAGGTTCCAGGTCGAGCAGGCGCGACCATTCCATTTCAGCCATTTCGTCATCCCCCGCCGCTCGGAAACCGCTATTCGGCAGCCTTGCCTTGCGCTGTCTTGTCTTCCAGATGCTTCTCGGCAGGGCTATCCGCTTCGCCGTCATGCTCCAGTTCATAGGCATAGCCCTCAAGCATCACATAGGCCTGCTCGAT
>NZ_DEPM01000044.1:12428-13087 GCF_002358775.1 Martelella sp. UBA3392 | reverse complement strand
TTGCCTTTCCCGACCAGCCGCCCGGACCGGCGCTCGCCGAGGCCAAGAAGCTGCTGGCAGCCCTTGGCGCGCTTGGCGACGACGGGAGGCTGACCGAAACCGGCGAGCGCATCCGCGCGCTGTCTCTGTCGCCGCGCCTTGCCGCCATGGTGATCAAGGCCGGCCGCACCGGCCATGCCCGCGACGCCGCGCGGCTTGCCGTGCTGATGAGCGAGCAGGGGCTTGGCGGCACCGGCATCGATCTGTCGGAGCGGCTGCGCCGGTTTTCCGTGGACAGGTCGCCCCGCGCCGAGGCCGCGCGCGGCCTTGCCGACCGGATCGCAAAGGCGGCAGGCAGCGGCCGCGCGGACGGCCCGTTCGACCCCGGCGAAGCGCTGATTCATGCCTTTCCCGACCGCATCGCGATGGCGCGGGGCGGGCGCGGGCGCTATCTGATGGCGAACGGGCGCGGGGCGGAGCTTGCCGAGGACGATCCGCTTGCCGGCCAGGACTTTCTGGTGATCGCCGACCTGACGGGATCGGCCGCGCGCGGACGGATCCTCGCCGCCTGCCCGCTGCCGCGCGCTGTCGTCGAGGCGCAGCCGGGGATCGAGACGCTGGAGGAATGCGTGTTCGACCGCGACAGCCTGTCGGTGCGCGCCCGCCATGTCCACCGGCTC
>NZ_DEPM01000044.1:3522-12129 GCF_002358775.1 Martelella sp. UBA3392 | reverse complement strand
CGCCCGCCATGTCCACCGGCTCGGCGCGCTGGTGCTTTCCGAACGCGCGGTGAAGAAGCCCGCGGGCGAACAGGCGGCCGCGGCGCTGGCAGAGGGCCTGCGCCAGCACGGGCTGGCGCTGCTCACCTTTCCGAAGGAGGCGGCGCATCTGAGAGAGCGCATCGGCTTCCTGCACCGCAAGCTTGGCTGGCCCTTTCCGGATGTCAGCGATGACGGGTTGCGCGACAGCCTCGATGCCTGGTTCACGCCGTTCCAGACCGGCCAGACATCGCTTGCCGCGGTCACCCCAAAGAGCCTGACGGACGGGCTCAAATCGCTGCTGCCCTATCCGCTTGCCGCCGATCTCGACCGGCTCGCGCCTACCCATTTCACCGCGCCCACCGGCGACCGGCTGCCGATCCGCTATGACGGCGACGAGCCGGTGCTGTCGATCCGGGTGCAGATGCTCTACGGGCTGAAATCGCATCCGACGATTGCCGGCGGCGTGCCGCTGCTTCTGGAACTGACCTCGCCCGCCGGCAGACCGATCCAGACGACGCGCGATCTTCCCGGCTTCTGGGCCGGATCGTGGAAGGATGTGCGCGCCGACATGCGCGGGCGCTACCCGAAACATCTCTGGCCGGAAAACCCGGCCGAGGCCGAAGCAACGCGCCGGGCAAAACCGCGCGGAACGTGACAGGAGAACCGCCATGAGGGCGCCGGAATTGCTGGAGAAGGAACGCCGCCGCAGCCTGCGCCTGCAGACGCTGGTGCGGCTGCGCTGGCTGGCGGTGGCGGGCCAGACCACGACCGCGACTTTCGTGGCCTTCGGGATCGACTTCTCGATGCCGATCATTCCCGTCTTCGCGCTGATCGCCGCGCTCGCGCTCGGCAATCTGATCCTGACGCTGAGGTTTCCGGCGACGCAGCGGGTGGAGCCGCGTTTCGCCTTCGCCCTGCTCGGCTTCGACCTCGCCCAGCTCACCGCCCTGCTTTATCTGACCGGCGGGCTTGCCAATCCGTTCGTGCCGCTGATTTCGGTGCCGGTGATCATTTCCTTCACCGCGCTGCCGCTGCGCCATGCCATGGCGCTTCTGGTGCTGGCGGTCGCGGGCGTTTCCGTGCTGGCAATCGAGCCGTTTCCGCTGCCCTGGTATGAGGGGCTTTCGCTTCAGATCGAGCCGGTGCTGAAATTCGGCATCTGGATCGGGATCGTCTCGATGCTGAGCTTCGCCGCCTTCTACGCCCACCGGATCTCGCTGGAGGCCGAGCAGATCTCGGATGCGCTGGCGGCGACCGAACTGGTGCTGCAGCGCGAGCAGCACCTTTCCCAGCTCGACGGCCTGGCCGCCGCCGCCGCCCATGAACTCGGAACGCCGCTCGCCACGATCTCGGTCGTGGCCAAGGAGATGGCGCGGGCGCTCGGCGACGATCCGGTCCATGGCGAGGACGTGCAACTGCTCGTCAGCCAGAGCCAGCGCTGCCGCGACATTCTTTCCCGGCTCGCCTCGCTTTCCAAGGAGGACGAGAGCCATATGCGCCGGTTGCCGCTGTCCTCGCTGCTGGAGGAGGCGGCGGCCCCCCACCGGCCGTTTGTCGCGGAGATGGAGATCAGCATCGAGGGCGACGGTCCGGAACCGGTCGGCCAGCGCAACCCGGCGGTGCTTTACGGCCTTGGCAACATCATCGAAAACGCGGTCGAGCATGCCGGCCGGGCGGTGAAAATCAGGGCGCGCCACGATGCCACGCGCGTAACCATCACCGTCAGCGACGATGGCGACGGCTTTGCGCCGGATATTCTCGCGCGCATTGGCGATCCCTTCGTCTCGGACCGCCAACCCGATCGCGAGGGCGCCAACCGGGCAGGCGGGCTGGGCCTCGGCCTGTTCATCGCCAAGACGCTGCTGGAGCGCGCCGGCGCGACGCTGACCTTCGAAAACGACGACGGCGCCCGCATCACCATAACCTGGCCGCGCTGGCGGATGGAGACGGAGTGAGGGCAGCTTTGCGTATGGGAAGGGGCTCTAGAACCGTCCTGCGATCCATGCGGCGAGCCGCTCGGCGACGTCGGTCTTGTCCATGTCCGGCCAGTTTTCCGCCCCATCCTTCGTCACCAGCGTGACCCGGTTGCGCTGACCGCCCATGACGCCCTCTTCCGACACGTCGTTGGCGACGATCAGGTCGGCGCCCTTGCGGTCGAGCTTGTCGCGGGCATAGGTCGCGACATCGTTGGTTTCGGCGGCAAAGCCGACGACCAGCGCCGGGCGATCGCTATGATGGCCGACCGTCTTCAGGATGTCGGGATTTTCGATCAGCTTCAGCGGCGGCGGGGCCTCGCCGGGCTTTTTCTTCATCTTCTGCGGGGCGGCATCCTCCGCCCGCCAGTCCGATACCGCCGCGACCATGACCGCGATATCGGCGGGCAGGGCGGCCTCCACCGCGGCAAGCATTTCGCGCGCGCTTTCGACATGCACGGTGGTGACGCCTGCGGGAACAGCGATATTGACCGGACCGGAGACTAGCGTCACCTCCGCGCCGAGCCGGGCAAGGGCTGCTGCAATCGCGTGGCCCTGCCGGCCGGAGGAGCGGTTGGCGATATAGCGCACCGGATCGATCGCCTCGACCGTCGGGCCGGAGGTGACGACCGCGCGCCGGCCGGCAAGCGGCTTCGGCGCTTCGTCGAAAAACGCTTCAACGGCGGCCACGATTTCGAGCGGCTCGGCCATCCGGCCCGTTCCGGCCTCGCCGCGCTCGGCCATTTCGCCGGCCATAGGGCCGATGGTCATGACGCCGTCGCCGACGAGCGTGGCGAGGTTGCGCGATGTCGGCGCGGCAGTCCACATTTTCGTGTTCATCGCGGGCGCGATCATCACCGGGCAATCGCGCGCCAGAAGCACCGCGCCGGCGAGATCATCGGCGATCCCTGCCGCCATCTTCGCCATCAGGCTGGCGGTGGCGGGCGCGACCAGGATCAGGTCATGCTCGCGAGCGAGCCGGATATGGCCGACATCCTGCTCGTCCTCGCGCGAAAACAGATCGGTGAACACATGGCCGCCCGTCAGCGCGCCGACGGCAAGCGGTGTGATGAATTCCTGCGCCGCCGCGGTCATTATCGGCGTCACCGCCGCGCCCCGCTCCTTCAGCCGGCGGATCAGGTCGAGGCTTTTGTAAGCCGCGATGCCGCCGGCAATGATCAGAAGGATGCGTTTATCTCGAAGCGACATGAGCGTGCTTTCCCTACCATTCTGCCGCTACCATTAGCATGGATGCTGCGCCGGAAAACCTCCCTTGAAGGGCGAGAGCCTGGCCGAAGAAAAATTCGTCTGCCTGGTGGCCGATTGAAGGCGCAGAAAGAAAAAATCTTCTACAGATTTCGTTGGTTCCAAACGAACGCGGGTTTATCACGCCTGTCGAAAGAGGGTGGTCCAGATGAAAATTATCGAGACGGAAGCATTCAAGGGACTGACGGCATCGCGCCACCTTGCCATCCCTGACGTAAAGGCGGCGGCGGCGGAGCTTTCGCCGAAGATTGAAAGTGAGGCGGCGGCCTGTGGCCTCGCGATCGCCGGTCCATGGATATTCATGGCGCGGAACCTGCCCCATGACGGCAAGACGCTGTTCGACTGGACGATTTGCTGCCCGGTGACGGTGCCCGACGGGTACCGCCATCAGGGCGACTTCACGCTCAAGGCATTCGAGCCGATCATGGTCGCGACCACCACCTATCAGGGTACGCTGCGGGGTCTGTTCACGAAGGGCTACGCGCCGCTTGTGGAAGAGATCGAGCACTCCCGCCATGTCTTCTCTGGCGAGAGCCGGGAAATCTATCATGCATGGAACGGCGCCAAGGCCGGCTATCACCGGATCGAGATTCAGTTCGGCCTTGCGCGCTGAAGCCGGCGCGGCCTGTTTCGACAGGCCGCGCCGGGTCTCAGTTTACTTCGAGAAATCGAGCGCGCGGTCGCCGTTTTCGTCCCTGATCCGGGTCGGCAGGCCGTTCTGGTTCAGGATGTGCAGGAACGGCTTGGGCGGCAGTTCCTCGACATTGGCCATGGTCTTCACGTCCCACTCGCCGGTGGCCACCAGCATGGCCGCTGCGACAGGCGGAACGCCCGCGGTATAGGAAATGCCCTGCGAGCCGACCTCGTTATAGGCTTCCTTGTGATCGGAGACGTTATAGATGAACACTTCCGCCGGCTTGCCGTCCTTGGTGCCCTTGACGAAATCGCCGATGCAGGTGTTGCCGCTATAGCCGGGCGCGAGCGAGGAGGGATCGGGCAGCACGGCCTTGACCACCTTGAGCGGCACCACTTCCTGGCCGTCGGCCAATTTCACCGGCTGTTCGGAGAGCAGGCCGAGGCTCTTCAGCACGGTGAAGACGTTGATGTAGTGATCGCCGAAGCCCATCCAGAAGCGCACATTGGGCGAGCCCATGTTCTTGGCCAGCGAGTGGATTTCGTCATGGCCGGACATATAGGCCTTCTGCTTGCCCACGACCGGAAGATCGAACTCATGGCCGATCTCGAACATCTTGTTCGTCGTCCATTCATTGTTCTGCCAGGCATAGACGACGCCGGTGAATTCGCGGAAGTTGATTTCCGGATCGAAGTTCGTGGCGAAATACTTGCCGTGGCTGCCGGCATTGATGTCGACGATATCGATATCGGTGATGTCGTCGACATAGTCGTCCTTGGCAAGGCGCGCATAGGCGTTGACGACGCCCGGATCGAAGCCGGCGCCGAGGATCGCGGTCACGCCCTTTTCAGCGCAGCGATCCTTCCGCTTCCACTCGTAGTTGGCATACCACGGCGGGGTTTCGCAGATTTTGTCGGGCTCTTCGTGGATGGCGGTGTCGATATAGGCAGCGCCTGTTTCCAGGCAGGCTTCCAGAACCGACATGTTGAGAAACGCCGTGCCGACATTGATGACGATCTCGACGCCGGTCTCCTTGATCAGGCCGACGGTCGCGGGAATATCCAGCGCGTCGAGCTGGTGCGCCTGCAACACGCCCTCCTGCTTCAGCGCCTTCTTTTCCATGATGCTTTCGATGATCGCATCGCATTTCGCCTTGGTGCGCGAGGCGATATGAATGTCGCCGAGCACATCATTGTTCTGGGCGCATTTATGAGCCACCACCTGGGCGACGCCGCCGGCGCCGATAATCAGGACATTCTTCTTCATCAGGACAACGTCTCCGGTTTCGTCCGTTGTGGCCGCTGGGCCGGTGAAAAAACAAGCGTCACGAAAGACTCGCGACATAATCCTCATAGCCGAACTGGCGCACGGAGCGGATGGTTCCATCCAGCTCCCGATGGGCGATCGCCGGCATTTTCACGCCATTGAACCAGTTCTTCTTGACCATCGTATAACCGGCGGCGTTTTCGATCGAAAGACGATCTCCGACCTTGACCGGCTGTTCGAAGGAAAACTCGCCGAAAATATCACCCGCAAGGCAGGACTTGCCGCAGATCATCACCTTGTGCGGCCCGGTATCAGGCAAAATCGTGGCGCGCTCGCGATAGATCAGCAGGTCAAGCATATGGGCCTCGATCGATGAATCGACGATGGCGAGGTCCTTGCCGTTGTTGAGCGTGTCGAGCACCGTCACTTCCAGCGTCGCAGCACCCGTAATCGCCGCCTCGCCGGGTTCCAGATAGACCTGAACGCCGTATTTTTCCGCAAACCCCTTCAGCCGGTCGGCGAGCCTTTCCAGCGGATAGTTTTCGCCGGTGAAATGGATGCCGCCGCCGAGGCTGACCCAATCAAGCCGCGACAGGAGATGGCCGAACCGTTCCTCGATCACGCCGAGCATGTCGTCGAAACGCTCGAAATCCTCGTTTTCGCAATTATTATGGAACATGAAGCCCGAAACCTTGTCGAGCACCGGCTCGATCACCGCCGGATCATGCTCGCCGAGCCGGGAGAACGGACGGGCGGGATCGGCGAGGTCGAAATCCGAGCTCGAGACCTGGGGATTGACGCGCAGGCCGCGGATCCTGTCAGCCGACTGACGCTCGAACCGGGAAAGCTGACCGATCGAATTGAAGATGATCTTGTCGCAATTGGCGAGCACTTCGTCGATCTCGTCTTCGCCGTAGGCCACCGAATAGGCATGGGTCTCGCCGCCGAATTTCTCATAGCCGAGCTTGACCTCGTAGAGCGATGACGAGGTGGTGCCGTCCATATACTGGCTCATGAGGTCGAACACCGACCAGGTGGCGAAGCATTTGAGCGCGAGCAGGGCCTTGGCGCCGGAGGCCTGGCGCAACCATGCTATCTTTTCCATATTCGCCGTCAGGCGCTGCTTGTCGATGAGATAATAGGGCGTTTGCATCGGCGGGACCTCTTTCAGGCGGCGTCAAAGAAGCGCCCGGGCTCGACGGGCTGTCGAGGTCTACATATTCAAGCGGACGGTAAAATCAACCTCGAAGCGGGGATTTCGCCGGGTCGACAGCATAAAGCCCCGGCCGCAACGCTCTCAGCCCTTCAACAGATAGCGGGCCGCGTCCTCATCGGTGATCAGCGCGTTGATCTGTCCGCCGCGGACGGCCGCGCGGATGGCGCGATGCTTGCGCGCGCCGCGGGCGAGGCCAAACACCGTGGTATCCTCATGAACGGGAATCGGAATGCTGGCGACGCGCTGGTTGATCGGGTGGTCCAGAAGCTGGCCGTTGTCGTCGAAGATCCAGCCGCAGATTTCGCCCGCGGCGCCTGCGGCAAGCAGTTCCTCCATCTCGCCGCCCGTCAGGAAGCCATCGACCAGAAGGGGCGCGTGCGCGCCAAGCTCGCCGATGCCGACGAATGTCGCATCCGCCGTGGCCCCAAGCTCCAGCGTCGGCTTCACCAGCGGCTGGGCGTGGAACAGGATGCGCTCTTCGGGCGTGGAGACCAGAACCGGCAGCGGCATCGGGAAATGGCGGGCATTGATGGCGTCGGCCATCAGGAAGATGACGTTGTAATAGGCCGCCGAGCCATCCGGGCTGATATTGCCGGTGAGTGAGACGATCCGGTGCTGCGGGCAATCCATCGGCGGCAATTGTTCCACGGCGGCGCGCAGCGTGCGCCCGGTGCCCATGGCAAGCACGGTCGGCTCCGTGCGTTTCAGCCAGCGCTCGATTTCGGCGGCCCCTTCCTCGGCGATGCCGGCGACGGAACTGTCGGAGCCCGGATCGCTCGGCACCACCACCGCCTGTTTCAGCCCGAATTCCTTCTGCAGCGCGCTTGAAAGCGCCAGGCATTCGGCGATCGGGTGGTCGAGGCGGACCTTGATCAGGCGTTCCGACATGGCCAGCGATACGAGACGCTGGGCGCTCTGGCGGGAAATGCCCATGGCGGCGGCAATCTCGTCCTGGGTGCGGCCGGCGACATAGTAAAGCCAGCCGGCGCGCGCCGCATCGTCGAGACGGGAAGTTTTGCCGATTTTCTTCGCCATTGCGGGCCGCCATCTTCCTTGGTTGAGCCTTCGTCAACCGGCAGCTTAGTGCCTGCAACGCCTGAAGGGAACCAGTCCCGGCGCTTGCTGTCGCTCATTCCCCGAAAACCGGTTTTCGGCACGCGGGCGCTTGTCGATCGGGGGGCGATGACGATAAAAGCAGGCAGCGGCGGTTTCGCGCCGCCCGAACGGATCGGGAAAAGCCGCCATATCAAGATGGCGGACAGTGAGGAACCATGAGCAAGCGTATCGTTTTCACCGGCGGCAGCGGCAAGGCCGGCCGCGATGTCATTCCCTATCTTCTGGACAGGGGGCATTCCGTCCTCAATCTCGACCTGAAACCGTTTGACCATCCCGGCGTGAACACGCTCACCACCGATCTGACCAAAAGCGGCGAGGTTTTCAACGCGCTGTCGATGCATTTCGGCTTTGACGGCTATGAGAGCGGCGCGCTGCCGAAGGCGCCGGACGCGGTCGTCCATTTCGCCGCCGTGCCGCGCGTGCTGCTGCAGCCCGACAATGTGACCTATGAGACCAATGTGGTCTCGACCTACAATGTCATCGAGGCGGCGATGAAACTTGGCGTGCGCAAGGTGATCATCGCCTCCAGCGAAACCACCTATGGCGTCTGCTTCACCGAGGGCGACAAGGATTTCAAGTCGTTTCCGCTGGAAGAGGATTACGATGTCGACCCGATGGACAGCTACGGGCTTTCCAAGGTCTGCAACGAGAAAACCGCGCGCGCCTTCGCCATGCGCTTTGGCGCTGACATTTACGCCCTCAGGATCGGCAACGTGATCTCGCCGGAGGACTATTCCAATTTCCCGGGCTTCCTCGCCGACCCGCCCTCGCGCAAGCGCAACGCCTGGAGCTATATCGACGCCCGCGATCTCGGCCAGATCGTCGATCTGTGCCTTAAGAAGGACGGTCTCGGCTTTCAGGTGTTCAACGCCACCAACGACACCATCACCGCCAACGAACCGACCGCAAGCTTCCTCGCCAAATACGCGCCAAATATGCCGATCACCCGCGAACTGGACGAATACGAGGCCCCGCTCTCCAACCGCAAGATCCGCGAGGTTCTGGGGTTCAAGGAAGAGCATGATTGGCGCAAATATGTGAAGTGAAAGGCGGTGACGAGGGTATGGCTGTCGCATATGGCCTGACCGCACAGCCCCCAATCTTCTCGCCCCGGA
>NZ_DEPM01000044.1:0-3199 GCF_002358775.1 Martelella sp. UBA3392 | reverse complement strand
CTTCTCGCCCCGGAGGGGAGAGATGTCGCGAAAGCGACAGTGAGGGGGGGGAGAGTTTCCCCGCGAACGCCCTCACGGTTTGAAATGCCGCGCCACCCTCACTGCCCCTTTCGGGGCATCTCTCCCGCCAGCGGGAGAGAGTGTTGGGAGCAAGCAGCGAAGCCCCAACCGCTACTCCACCGCCACCGAATGCCACAGCGCCTTGTCGCCGATCTCGGCGACCATTTTCGCGTGGGCTTCCAGTTCTTCCGGGTGAATGCGCGGTGCAAGCGGGCGGGGGCGGACGAGGGGTGGGAGCTTGCGGACATTGCCGTCGGCGTCATACTGATCGCCATCGCCGGCATTGACGAGACGGAACGCGGCCTGCCGGCCGCCCGACATCTCGATATAGACTTCGGCCAGCAGTTCGGCATCGAGCAGCGCGCCGTGCTTGGTGCGGTGAGCATTGTCGATCGAATAGCGTTTGCAGAGCGCGTCGAGACTGTTGGGGCCCATGGGATGCTTGCGGCGCGCCAGCGCCAGCGTGTCGAGGACCATGTCATCGGCGATCGGCCCCTTGCCCAGCCGGCCGAGCTCGACATTGATAAAGCCCATATCGAAGGCAGCGTTGTGGGCGATCCAGCGCGCGCCGTCGAAAAAAGCCAGGAGATCATCGGCGATTTCCGAGAATTTCGGCTTGTCCTGCAGGAACTCGTCGGTGATTCCATGCACCTGCAGGGCTTCCGGATGCACGGTCTTGCCATCGGCATTGATATAGACGTGGAAGGTGCGCCCGGTCGGAAAATGGTCGATCAGTTCGACCGCGCCGATCTCGATGATCCGATCGTCATTCTTGTCCATACCGGTGGTTTCGGTATCGAAGATGATATCGCGCTGCGCCTTCATCAGATGCTGTCCCTTGTGCTGTCTCTTGTCGCCCGCGGGCCCCGTGTTTTCAGATCGGCAATGATCGCGCCAACCGCCGCGCGCGCCGCGTCCATGCCGTTGCCGGTGTCGACAATATAGTCGGCCCGCGCGCGTTTTTCGCCATCGGGGAGCTGTTGTTTCAGCACGGTTTCGAGTTTTTCCACCGTCATTTCCGGCCGCGACAGCACGCGTTCGCGCTGGATTTCCGGATCGCAGGTGACGACCACGACATAATCAACATCGCGCTCGCCGCCGGTCTCGTAAAGCAGCGGTATGTCGAGCACCGCGATCGGCGCGCCATCGAGGCGGGCCTGTTCCAGAAAAGCGCGTCGTTCCTCGCGCACCAGGGGGTGAACGATCGCCTCGAGCCGCTTGAAGTTCTCGGCCTTGCCGGCAAGCACCTTGCTGAGCTTCTGCCGGTCGATCGCGCCATTGACATCGACGCCGGGGAAGGCCGCTTCCACAGCTTCGACAGCACGGCCGCGATAAAGCCGGTGCACGGCGTCATCGGCGTTGAAGACCGGCATGCCAGCCTCGGCAAAGAAGCCCGCCGTGGTCGACTTGCCCATGCCGATCGATCCGGTGAGGCCGAGCACGATCATGCGGTTTCCCCGAGATCGGCGAGGATTTCGGCCATCAGCCCGTTATCGACCTCGGGCGTCTTGCCGAACCATTTCTCGAAACCGGGCACGGCCTGATAGAGCAGCATGCCAATGCCCTCTGCGGTTCTGAAGCCCTGTTGTTTCGCCTGTTTGAGGATCGGTGTTTCGAGCGGCACATAAACGATATCGGCAACGATCGCGTTTTCATGCATCGGCGAAAAATCGAACTCCGGAACCGCGCCGCCCTTCATGCCGAGCGAGGTGGTGTTGACGAACAGGCCCGCGCCTTCCATCACCGCTTGGAGATTGTCCATATCGTGGGCATGGACTCGATCGCCGAGCCTGAAGGCGAGTTCGGAGGCGCGCGCCAGCGTGCGGTTGACGATATGGACATGGGAAAAGCCGCGGTTTTTCAGCGCCAGCACCACGGCGCTCGCCCCGCCGCCGGCGCCCAGTACCACCGCGCGCTCGGCATAATCCCAGCCGGGATGAAGCGCGTCGAGGCTGCTGGCAAAGCCGAAGCCATCGGTATTGGTGGCGTGGATGCGGCCGTCTTCCACCCACAGCGTGTTGGCGACGCCGAGCGTGGTGGCAAGCTCGTCGCGCTCATCGGCAAGCTCGAAGGCTGCGGCCTTGTAGGGCATGGTGACGTTGCAGCCGACATAGCCGGCCTCGCCGGAGCGCAGCTTGTCCATGAATTCCCCGATCGCGCCGGGGGCGACATCCTGGCGGACATAGTCCCCGTCAATGCCGTATTTCTTCAGCCAGTAGCCATGCACCAGCGGCGAGCGCGATTGATCCACCGGATGGCCGATGACGCAGGCCCTTGGCTTTGCCGTTTCACGTGAATCATTCATCAATCGCTCCCAGTTTGCGCAAGGCCTTCAAAAGCGTCAGCATCGGCAGGCCCAGTATCGTGAAGAAATCGCCCTCGATTTTAGAAAACAGTTGCACGCCCGGTCCTTCAAGCTGGTAAACGCCGGAGGAAAAAAGCACCTCATCCGGAAGCAACGCGAGATAGCGATCGATCGCCGCCTCACCGAGCGTGCGCATGGTGAGCCGCGCCGTCTCCGCGGCCTCGAAGACAATTTCGCCGTCTCTGGCGATCGCGAATGCGCTGATCAGCGAATGACTCTGGCCGGAAAGCCGCTTCAGATGATCGCGGGCCTCTTCCCGGCTTTCCGGCTTGGAATAGGGCCGGCCTTCGAACTCCATCACCTGGTCGCCGCCGATCACAAACGCATTTTCCGCCCGCGCCGAAACAGCGAGCGCCTTTTCGCGCGACAGCAGAGCCGCCAGGAAGGCGGGTGTTGCGCCCGTCTTCAGATAGGGCGCTTCGACGGCGCGCTCGTCGACATCGGGCTTTTTGGCGGTGAAGACGAGTCCGGCATTTGCGAGCAGCGCCCGGCGCGAGGGGCTGGTCGAGGCAAGCACGATCGCGGATTTTTCATAGGTAGCGCTCATGTCTCTCCTTCCGGCCTTGTCAGCCGCGCTGGTGTTTCAGGGCGAGGATGGCGGCCGCCGTCTCCTCGATCGAGCGGCGCGTGACGTCGATGATCGGCCAGTCGTTTCGGGCGGCCAGCGAGCGGGCATATTTCAGTTCCTCGGCAATGACGGCACGATCGGTATAGTCGCTCTTGCCGTGATCGCCGCCGGCGCCGAATTCACGATATTCGCGCACCTGCGAAATC
>NZ_DEPM01000143.1:11770-12936 GCF_002358775.1 Martelella sp. UBA3392 | reverse complement strand
TGCCCCTGTCGGGGCATCTCTCCCTCAGGGGGAGAGATTGTTGGGTGCAAACCTTCGAGGCGGGGTATAGTCAAAACAAAAAGGGCCGGACATGGCGAAACGACCGACGATCATCGATGTGGCCCGTCATGCGGGCGTGTCCAAATCGACGGTATCGCTCGTGCTGCAGAATTCGCCGCTGGTGAAGAAGGCAACCCGGACCCGCGTCGAGGAATCGATGCAGGCGCTGAACTATGTCTATAACCGCACCGCCGCCAACCTGCGCGGGGCGGAGGCCGGTCTGATCGGCCTCGTCATCAATGATCTGCGCAACCCGTTCTTCGCCGAGTTCGCGGCGAGCGCCCAGATGACCTTCGCCGAGCACGGCTTTGCCACCGTGATTGCCAATACCGACGAGGATATCGGCATTCAGGCGCAGGTGATCGCCTCCATGGTGGAGCACGGCGTGTCCGCGCTGATCATTTCGCCGGCCTATGGCGATGAGGGCGCGGTGTTCGAGCGGATCGACCGCGCCGGGCTGCCGGCGCTGCAGGTGCTGCGCATGGCGTCTGCCGATACCGCCCGCTTTCCCTTCGCCTCGCTCGATTACGAGGCCGGAAGCCTCGAGGCCGCGCGCCATCTCATCCAGAGCGGCGCGCAGAAGATCGCCTTCGTCGGCGGCCTGCCGGACCGGGCGGTGACGCAGGAGCGCATGGCGGGCTACCGGGCCGTTCTCGGCGATCGCCAGCCCATAACCCTCCTCGGCCGCCCGACCCGCGCCTTCGGCCGCGAGGCCGCGCTGAAGCTTTCCGCCGACCGTCAGAGCATCGACGCCGTGCTCTGCTTCAACGATCTGGTGGCGCTTGGCATGATGGCGGGCTTTGCCGAGGCCGGGGTCACGGTCGGCCGCGATATCGCATTGATCGGCTTCGACGATATCGAGGAATGCGCCCTCGCCTTTCCCAAACTCTCCTCCGTCCATTGCGATATCGGCGCCTTCGGCCGCGATGCGGCGGCGACCATGCTCGCCTGGCTGGAAACCGGCGACCGCCCGCCGGAACGGCATCTGTCGCCGGTCACGCTGATGGTGCGGGAGACGAGTGGGAGGCGCTAAGGTTGAAGGAACGGTCAGGCTCCAACAATCTCCCCCTTTGAGGGGGAGATGTCGCGAAAGCGACAGAGAGGGG
>NZ_DEPM01000143.1:0-11468 GCF_002358775.1 Martelella sp. UBA3392 | reverse complement strand
AGGGGGAGATGTCGCGAAAGCGACAGAGAGGGGTATGGGCACGAGCCGCAGACTCTGAGATATCGGAGAGGGTTCACCCCTCTCTGCCCCTGTCAGGGCATCTCTCCCTCAAGGGGAGAGATTGTGGTTGAGAGGTTTCCCGTCACGCGACAGGAATTCGAACCGGATATGGACCTGATGCCGGCTGTTCCAGCGCCCAAACAGCGGAACCACTCCCGCTATTCAGCCGCCTGCTTGCCCGCGCCGAAACGCTGCTCGATATAATCGGCGACCATCGCCTCGAAATCGGCGGCGATGTTGGGGCCGCGCAGCGTCTTGGCCTTCTTGCCGTCCACGAAGACGGGGGCGGCGGGGGTCTCGCCGGTGCCCGGCAGCGAAATGCCGATATCGGCATGCTTGCTTTCGCCCGGTCCATTGACGATGCAGCCCATCACCGCGACGTTGAGCGCCTCGACGCCCGGATATTTTTCGCGCCAGACAGGCATGTTCTTGCGAATATCGGACTGGATCTTGGAGGCGAGCTCCTGGAACACGGTCGAGGTGGTGCGGCCGCAGCCGGGACAGGCGGCGACCACCGGCACGAACTGGCGGAAACCCATGACCTGCAGCAGCTCCTGCGCCACCTGCACCTCGCGGGTGCGGTCGCCGCCGGGCTCCGGCGTTAGCGACACGCGGATGGTGTCACCGATGCCGTGCTGCAGCACATAGCCCATGGAGGCGGCGGAGGCGACGATGCCCTTGGTGCCCATGCCGGCCTCGGTGAGGCCGAGATGGAGCGCATGGTCGGAGCGCTCGGCGATCATCGAATAGACCGCGATCAGATCCTGCACTTGGCTCACCTTGGCCGAGAGAATGATGCGGTTCCTCGGCAGGCCGATTTCCTCGGCAAGCTCGGCGGACAGCAGCGCGGACTGGACGATCGCTTCGCGGGTGACGTCGCGCGCCGAAAGCGGCGAGCCGGCTTCGGCGTTTTCGTCCATCAGCCGGGTCAGCAGTTCCTGGTCGAGCGAGCCCCAGTTGACGCCAATGCGCACGGGCTTGTCGTAGCGGATCGCCATCTCGATGATATCGGCGAACTGCTTGTCGCGCTTGTCCTTGAAGCCGACATTGCCCGGATTGATGCGGTATTTAGCAAGCGCCTCGGCGCAGGCCGGGTGATCGGCCAGCAGCTTGTGGCCGATATAGTGAAAGTCGCCGACGAGCGGGACGTCGAGGCCGAGATGCTCCAGCCGGTCGCGGATCTTCGGCACGGCGGCCGCCGCCTCGTCACGGTCAACGGTGATGCGCACCAGTTCGGACCCGGCCTTGGAGAGGGCGGCGACCTGCGCCACGGTCGCGTCGATATCGGCGGTGTCGGTGTTGGTCATCGACTGCACCACCACCGGCGCGCCGCCGCCGACAATCACGCCGCCGACGTCGACGGCCACGGAAGCGCGGCGCGGCAGCGGGTCGTAATTCGGGCGGGCGAGCGACATGGTCTTCTCCGGATATTCCATTGCCCTTCAGGTGGTACAATGCCGCGCGCTTGTCAACTCTCGCGCTCGCGCTCGGCATAGCGCGCCAGGGGCGCCATGAAGAACACGATGACATGCAGCAATGACAGGCCGGTGAAGATCGGCGCGAAGCCGATATGTTCGGCGATGAAGCCGATCAGCGACGGGGCGGCCAGAATGCCGGAATAGCCGAGCATTGTGGTGACCGAAAGGCCGATGCCGGGCTGCAGCCCCGGCAGGTTGCCCGCCGCCGAAAACGCCACCGGCACAAGGTTGGAAATCCCCGCCCCCGTGATCGCAAAGCCGATGATGACCACCGCCATGTTGGGCGCAAGCCCCGCGCAGAGCAGGCCTGCAACCGAGGCGGCGGAACAGAAGCGCACCGTGTTCACCGCGCCGAAGCGGTCGCGCACATGGTCGCCGGCAAAACGCATGATCGTCATGGTGAGCTGGAACGCGGCATAGCCGAAACCGGAGGCGAACAGGGTGATGCCAAGCTCGTCGCGCAGATAGACCGCGCTCCAGTCGAGCACCGCGCCTTCCGGGATCATCGAAAACAGCGCCATGATGCCGATCAGCCAGGGTAGCGGCGACCGCGGCAGGCGAACCTTCTGCCGCCTGACGCTCTCCTCCGGGGCGTCGCCTAATATCTTCGGAAAGGCGATCGCGAGCAGGATGATCGCGATGACGGTGACGGCCAGCGCGTGGCCGAGCGGGCCGATGACCGAGAGCAACAGTCCGCCAAGGCCTGCGCCCAGCAACCCGCCCAGGCTCCAGAACGCGTGGCAGGACGACATGATCGCCCGGCCCTCGGCCTTTTCCACCGCCACGGCATTGCCGTTCATCGCCACATCCATCGCCGCCATCAGCCCACCGAAGAGGAACAACGCAAGCACGGATAGCGGGATGGTGCCGACCAGCGTCAGCAGCAGCAAAGTCGGCGTGAAGACCACTGCGGCGATCTTGACGGTCTGGGCGGAACCGAGTTTCGCGATCAGCACCCCGGTAAACGGCATCGCCAGAATCGAGCCGATGCCGAAGGTCAGGATCATCAGGCCGAGTTCGCTTTCGGACAGGCCGAGACGGTCGGCAAAGACCGGAATTTTAGGCGCCCACGAACCCATCACGAAGCCGTTCATCAGGAACAGCAGCGAGGTCGCAAGCCGCGGCTTCGACATGTAGCGCGGGCGCGGCGCGATGGTGGACATGGTCATCTGGCGGCAATTCCGTCTATCGTTTCAATCAGGTTCACGCCGGCCTGCAGCAGCGCGGCGCGGCTTTCGGGCTTCAGGCCCAGGCTAGTGACAAGGCCATCCAGCGCTTCCAGAGCGATCACGCTGCAGGGCGCGCGGGTTTCAAGCTTGTCGGCGGTCACCGCGGTGATCACCCGGCGCGCATGCAACGCGATCTCGCGCTTGAACAGCGCGTCATCATAGTGAAAGCAGGTCAGCCCCGCCTCGATATCGAGGCCGCAGGCGCCGATAAGGCAGAGATCGAAGTGGAAGCGCTCCAGTTCGGCGATTGCTTTTGCCCCGATCGCGCCGCCGACCTCGGGATGGATCATGCCGCCGATCATGATCACCGTCTGGCTTTCGCGCCCATCGAAGACGGTCGCGATCGCCGGCGCATTGGTGACGACCGTCACCACGCGATCCTCGGGAAGCGCGCGGGCGGCGGCGATATTGGTGCTGGAGGCGTCGAAAAACACCGTCATGCCCTCTTCGACCTGGGCGGCCAGCATCCGTCCGAGCATCTCCTTCTCGCCCGCATCGCGGCTCTTGCGGTGGCCGAGCGTTCCGCGCGCCGGCGCAATCGGCAGGGCCCCGCCATAGACCCGCTCGCAGAGGCCGCGGGCGGCGAGATCGCGCAGATCGCGCCGGATCGTGTCTTCCGAAACCTTGAATTCCGCCGCCAGATCAGCCGCCAGCACCCGCCCCGAGGCCTTGAGGCGTCCGAGGATGATATCCTGCCGCTCGCGAATGAGATAATCGTTCATGGGTCAATCCAAATCGTGCAGAAACGTGCATAATATGGATTAAACGTGCGCGCAAGGACAAATGGAACGTCAGATCGCTGACAAGGCACCAATCTTTGACCATCATGTGTCATCGGCCCTTCGTTCTTGCTCAGGCTTGAGCCGAGGGCCAGGTGGTTTAAGTTGCTGAATTTGCAAAGATTCATGGCAGACCCTTGCCGGGCAACTTGGATCCTCGGGTCAAGCCCGAGGATGACCCAGAATGCGGAAGACGTTTGTCAGCAAACTGAGAAAGCGTTCGGTTTTACCTGAAGCAGAGAGCCCTACTCGAAAGCGGCCAGCCACCGCGCCAGCAGGGCGTCGAGCGCCGCGCGCTCTGCCGGGTCGAGGGCCGCGATCAGCTTGTGCTGATTTTCAACATGGGCGGTCACGGCCTCGTCGATCAGCGAGAAGCCCTTGTCGGTGAGCGCCACGGAGAAGCCGCGACCGTCTTCCGGGTTGCGGCGGCGGGCGATGAAACCGGCCGCTTCCAGCCTGTCGAGACGGTTGGTCATGGTGCCCGAGGTCACCATGGTCCGGTCCATCAGCGCCGAGGGCGAAAGCGCATAGGGCGGGCCGGAACGCCGGAGCGTCGCCAGCACGTCGAAGCTGGCGGCATTCAGCCCGTAGCGGGCGAAAACCGCTTCCAGATTGCGCGCGAGATGCACCTGCAGCCGCTTCAGCCGGCCCATGACGCCCATCGGCATGGCGTCGAGGTCCGGGCGCTCCGCCTGCCACTCGGCCAGAATACTGTCGACATGATCCATGGCCGAAGCCTGTCGGAAAAATATCTTGACGTCAAGTTAATTCCAGATAGTTTGACGTCGAGATAAATGGAGGCGCGTATGCCGAAACCATCCGATTTCCTGTTGACCGCAATGGCGCCGGCCATCTGGGGCACGACCTATATCGTCACCACCCAGTTGCTGCCGGACGGATATCCGCTGACCGTCAGTCTGCTGCGCGCTCTGCCGGCGGGTCTCATCCTGCTCTTGCTTGTCCGGCAATGGCCGAAGCCCGGATGGCTGCCGAAGCTCTTCATTCTCGGGTTTCTGAATTTCACCCTGTTCTGGGGCCTGCTGTTCGTGGCCGCCTACCGCCTGCCGGGCGGGGTGGCCGCGACGCTTGGCGCGACACAGCCGCTGATCGTGCTGTTCCTGGCGCGGGGCCTCATCGGCGCGCCGATCCGACCGCTGGCCGTTGTCGCCGCGCTCGGCGGGCTTGTCGGCGTGGCTATGCTGCTTCTGTCATCGACGATCACGCTCGATCCGCTCGGCATCGCCGCCGCTTTCGGCGGCGCGCTATCGATGGCGCTCGGCACCGTGCTCACCCGCCGGTGGCAGTTCCCGGTCGCGCCGCTGACGCTGACCGCCTGGCAATTGACCACGGGCGGTCTTCTACTGCTGCCGCTGGCGTTTGCCATCGAGCCGGGCTTTGCGTTGCCGGACGCCAAGGCTGTGGCGGGTCTCGTCTGGCTGGGCCTGATCGGCGCAGCGCCGACCTATTTCTTCTGGTTTCGCGGCATTGCCAGGATCGGACCGGGTCCGGCGGCCCTGCTCGGTTTCCTGAGCCCGCTCAGCGCCGTTCTGCTCGGCTGGATAATCCTCGGACAGGCGCTGTCGCCGCTGCAGCTCGCCGGCGCCGTTCTGGTTCTCGCCAGTCTCTGGATCGGCCGTTCCGCCAGCCGCACCGCAGCACCCGCAAGCAAAAAGGTCCCGGCCGAGTGACCGGGAACGGTTTACATGACTAATGCGGTCGGCTCAAAAGACATGCAAGGGCCGCATTAGGTTCCCGTTGTTCTGGAGAGGCTGTGGGAAACGAGTTACTGAAAATAGACAGTAGAGATTTACTTTGACTCTCGCGTCAAAAATTACGCTAAGTTAGCAATGACCGAATCAAAAAGCCGTCGCTACTTGCAGGCGGCGACGGCTTTCGATTCATATCCGCCCAATTTGGCGTCGGGTGCGGGATACGACTTGTGTGCACGACTATAGAGTCAGACATTTAGCTTGTGGTCAAGCCCGACGTTTTAATTGCCATAAGGAGTTAGCAAATGGCAGCTAGAACGTATCCGTCCTACTGGATGTATAAGGATAACCGCGGTGAATGGCGTTGGACCTACGAAGCGTCCAACGGGAAAACTATCGCGGTTAGCAGCGAAGGCTATAAAGCCCGCGCTGATTGTGAGCGCGGTATAGAAATCATGAAGGCTTCAGCAAATAGCCCGACTTGGTTGCCGGCCGAACTCGCTTCGACCCAGTAAAAGAGTGTAGGTGAGGCCTTCCAGCGGCCTCACCTCTTGCTATCACCCCTCGTAAACCACCAACAAATCCTTCGCGTCGATCTGGTCGCCGGCCTTGACGTGGACTTCCTTGATCACGCCGTCGCGGTCGGCGTGGAGGGCGGTTTCCATCTTCATGGCCTCGATCGAGACCAGAACGTCGCCGACGGAGACCTGCTGGCCGGCGGAAACGCCGACGGTGGAGATGACGCCCGGCATCGGCGCGCCGACCTGGTTGGCATTGGTGGGATCGACCTTCTGGTTGACGCCACTGCCTGCACCGGCATTGCGGTCCGGCACCTTGATCGAGCGCGGCGCGCCGTTCAGTTCGAAGAACACGGTGACCATGCCCTTCTCGTCGGCGCTGGTAATCGCCTGGTTCTGGATCACCAGCGTCTTGCCGCGCTCCAGATCGGCGAACAGCTCGTCACCCTCCTCGAGACCGTAGAAATAGGCGGGCGTCGGCAGAACCGAGACCGGGCCATAGGTCTCGCTCGCCATGGCGTAATCGACGAACACCTTGGGATACATCAGGTAGGAGGCAAGTTCGAAATCGTCGATCTCGCGGCCGATCTTTTCCTCGGCCTCTTTGCGCAGCGCCTCGAGATCGGCGTCCTCCAGCAGCGAGCCCGGCCGCACGGTATAGGGCTTTTCGTTCTTCAGAGCCTTCTTCTGCAACCCTTCCGGCCAGCCCGCCGGCGGTTGGCCGAGGTCGCCCTTCAGCATGGAGATAACCGATTCCGGGAAGGAGATGTCCTTTTTCGGGTCCTCGACATCGGGAACGGAGAGGTCCTGGCTCACCATCATCAGCGCCATATCGCCGACCACCTTGGAGGACGGCGTCACCTTGACGATATCGCCGAACATCTGGTTGGCGTCGGCATAGGCCTGCGCCACCTCGTGCCAGCGGGCCTCAAGACCGAGCGAACGCGCCTGCTCCTTGAGGTTGGTGAACTGGCCGCCCGGCATTTCATGCAGATAGACTTCCGAGGCCGGCCCCTTGAGGTCGCTTTCGAAGGCGGCGTATTGGTGGCGCACCGCCTCCCAGTAGAACGAGATGCGGCGGATATGGCCGGTGTCGAGGCCCGGATCGCGCTCATGACCCTTCAGCGCCTCGACGATCGAGCCGAGGCAGGGCTGCGAGGTATTGCCGGAAAACGCGTCCATGGCCGCATCGACCGCATCGACCCCGGCATCGATCGCCGACAGCACGGTCGCGGCCGAAATGCCGGAGGTGTCGTGGGTGTGGAAGTGGATCGGCAGCTCGGTGGCGTCGCGCAACGCCGTGAACAGCAACTTCGCCGCCGCCGGCTTCAGCAGCCCGGCCATGTCCTTGACCGCGATGATATGGGCGCCGGCCGCTTCCAGTTCCTTTGCTAGGTTGGTGTAGTATTTCAGGTCATATTGCGGCCGCCTGGCGTTCATGATGTCGCCAGTGTAGCAGATCGCCGCCTCGCAGAGCTTGCCTTCCTCGGCCACCGCATCCATCGACACGCGCATGTTCTCGACCCAGTTCAGGCAGTCGAACACGCGGAACAGGTCGATCCCGCCCTTTGCCGCCTGGCGGACGAAATACTTCACCACATTGTCGGGATAATTGGTGTAGCCAACGCCGTTCGCCCCGCGCAGCAGCATCTGCAACAGCAGGTTGGGGGCGGCCTCGCGCACCAGTGCAAGACGCTCCCACGGGTCTTCTGTCAGGAACCGCATCGACACATCGAAGGTCGCGCCGCCCCAGCATTCCAGCGACAGCAGTTCCGGCAGCGCGCGGGCATAGGTCCCGGCGATCGACGCAATGTCGTGGGTGCGCATGCGGGTCGCCAGCAGCGACTGGTGGCCGTCGCGCATGGTGGTGTCGGTCATCAGAACGCGCTTTTCGTGGCGCATCCACTTGGCGAATTTCTCCGGTCCCATCTCGTCGAGAAGCTGCTTGGTGCCCGGCATCGGATCGCCCTCGATATAGGGCACCACCGGCTTGGCGATGTCATCGGCGGGCTTCGGCCGGCCCTTGGCTTCCGGATGGCCGTTGACGGTGACGTCGGCGAGATAGGTCAGAAGCTTGGTGGCGCGGTCGGCGCGCTTGACCTGGTCGAACAGCTCCGGCGTTTCGTCGATGAAACGCGTGGTGTAGCTGTAATCCATGAACTTCGGATGGGTGATGATCGCTTCGAGGAAGGTGAGGTTGGTGGCAACCCCGCGAATGCGGAATTCGCGCAGCGCGCGGTCCATGCGGCGCGCGGCCTCCTGCGGCGTCGGCGCCCAGGCGGTGACCTTTTCCAGAAGCGGGTCGTAATAGCGGGTGATCACAGCGCCGGAATAGGCCGTGCCGCCATCGAGCCGGATGCCGAAGCCTGTCGCGCCGCGATAGGCGGTGATGCGGCCGTAATCGGGAATGAAATTATGCTCCGGGTCCTCGGTGGTTATCCGGCACTGCAGCGCATGGCCGCGCAGCTTGATCTCCTCCTGCGGCGGAACGCCGGAGGCGGCCTCGTCGCCGATCGGATGGCCGTCGAGAATATGAATCTGCGCCTTGACGATATCGATACCGGTGACGACCTCGGTCACCGTGTGCTCGACCTGGATGCGCGGGTTGACCTCGATGAAATAGAACTTGCCGGTATCGGCATCCATCAGATATTCGATCGTGCCGGCGCCGATGTAATTGGTGGCGCGGCCGATCTTCAGCGAATATTCGGCAAGCTCCTTGCGCTGTTCTTCGGAGAGATACGGCGCCGGCGCCCGCTCCACGACCTTCTGGTTGCGGCGCTGGATCGAGCAGTCGCGCTCGAACAGATGCACGACATTGCCATGGGTATCGCCGAGGATCTGGCTTTCGACGTGGCGGGCGCGCTCGACCAGCTTTTCGAGATAGACCTCGTCCTTGCCGAAGGCGGCCTTGGCCTCGCGCTTGGCCTCCGTCACCTCGCGGGCGAGGTCTTCCTTGGCACGGATGACGCGCATGCCGCGACCGCCGCCGCCCCAGGAGGCCTTGAGCATCACCGGATAACCGACCTCCTCGGCCATCCGCGCCACTTCTTCCATGTCGTCGGGCAGCGGCGCGGTGGCGGGCACGACCGGCACGCCGACTTCGATGGCGAGATTGCGCGCGGCGACCTTATTGCCGAGCCGGCGCATGGTCTCGGCCTTGGGGCCGATGAAGGTCAGGCCCGCAGCCTCGCAGGCGTCCACGAATTCAGGGCTTTCGGAGAGAAGGCCGTAACCTGGATGGATCGCGTCCGCGCCGGAAAGCTTGGCGACGCGGATCACCTCCTCGATCGACAGATAGCTTTCGATCGGACCCATATCGTGGTCGAGATGCGGCCCGCGGCCGACCTGATAGCTCTCATCCGCCTTGAAGCGGTGGAGCGCCAGCTTGTCTTCTTCCGCCCAGATTGCAACTGTCTTGATATCCAGTTCGTTTGCAGCGCGAAAAACGCGAATGGCGATTTCGGAACGATTGGCGACAAGAATTTTTGAGATCGGCAAGGGAGGGCCTCCAGGGGACATCTGCGGGAAAATCGCGATACTGAATTCATACCCAAACTCCGGCACGAGCGCAAACCCGACCGTGCATTCCCTGCAAGCGGAATTGACGATCTTACAGCTTCCCCCGCTACCCGTCCCTGGCGGTTGCCCGGAGCCCGTTCAGTCGCGGCCGGTTCTGCCGGAAGGCAGAACGTTGGACAGGAAGATCGCCACCGTCGCAAGCCCCGCGAACAGCGCCAGCAGGAAGCCGGGCGCCAGCATGAACCCGGTCTGCTGGATGATGAAGGTCGCCGTCAGCGGCGTCAGCCCGCCGACGATCGCAAAGCCGATATTATAGACGAAGGCAACGCCGGTATATCGCACATCCGTCGGGAAAATCGCCGTCAGCAGCACCGGCCCGACGCCCCAGGCGAAGGCCGCGATCAGCGAGATCACGATCATCGCCGGCAGCAGTTCCGAAACGCCCTGATGCATCCAGACATAGGCCGGGATCGCCGCCACCGCCAGGATCAACGAGGCGATGAAGGCTGGAACCTTGATGCCGACGAAATCCGAGATCAGGCCGGCAACCGGCATCGGCAGCGAAAACAGCACGATGCCGATGAGAACGGCGGTCGCCACCTGATCGGGATCGTATTTGAGGAAATCGGTCAGATAGGAATTCATGTAGAGATAAAGCAGCGGCACGGTCGCCGCCCCGAGCCCGGTGATGAACAGGCCGAGCCAGACGGCGCGGCCATTGTCGCGGAACAGCGCGGCGAGCGGCACCTTGTGGGCATGGGCTTCCATCTCCGCGAAGGCCGGGCTTTCGGAAAGCCGCGCGCGCAGGAAGAAGCCCGCGATCGCCACCAGTCCGCCGACGAAGAAGCCGATGCGCCAGCCATAGGAGAGCACGGCGGTCTCCGACATCAGATGGGTGATCGCCCACTGCACGGCCTGGGCGGCCAGCATGCCGACATTGATGATCATGAACAGGAAGCCGCAGGCAAGCCCGCGCCGCTTCGGCATGGTTTCGGTGATCAGCGTCATCGCGCCGGGGATCTCGCCGCCAAGGCAGAGGCCCTGCACCATGCGCAGCACCACGAGCAGCACGGTGGCGGCAATGCCCCAGCTGGCATAGCCTGGCATGAAGGCGATCAGGAATGTCGCGCCCGCCATGCCGGCGATCGAGACCCTGAGCATGGCCTTGCGGCCGTGCCTGTCGCCGAAATGGGAAAACAGGATGCCGCCGAGCGGGCGCACGAGATAGCCGACGGCGAAGATCGCGAAGGCTGCCAGCAACCGCGCGGCCGGCGCCTCGTCCGGAAAGAAGGTCTTGCCGATCTGCGAGGCGAAGGAGGCATAGATCACGAAGTCATAGAATTCGAGCCCGCCGCCCATGCTCCCCAGAAAGAGTGCGCGTCTGCGCTCGCTGGCCGTCACCGTCATCCCGTTTCTCCACGCTTACACCTGCCTGACGTTCGCCGATGCATGCCGGAAAGGCAAGGTGGAAAACGCTCACCTCAGTCGAATGCGGTCGCAAGGCCTGCAAGCGCCGCCTCGACGATCGCCTCCAGCGATTGATCGATGTCGACGACGACCACGCCGGGCTCGCCGTCGGGCCGCTCCAGCGTCGCAAGCTGGCTCTGAAGCAGCGAAACCGGCATGAAATGGCCGGTGCGATGGCCCATGCGGGCGCTCAGCAAGGCCTCGCTGCCGTCCAGAAACACGAAGGCCAGCGACCCGCCGGCGGTCTGGCGCAGCCGGTCGCGATAGGCCTTCTTCAGCGCCGAGCAGGTGACCACGACGCCCGCCCGCCGGTGGCGCGCGATCTCCGCGCCGATCAGCGCCAGCCAGGGCCAGCGGTCCTCATCCTGAAGCGGAATGCCGCGAGACATCTTCTCGACATTGGCGGCGGGGTGAAGTTCGTCGCCCTCGATGAAATCATGGCCGGCGCGCTCGGCAAGACGCCGCGCGACCGAGGATTTACCCGAGCCGCTGACGCCCATAACGATGATGGCGTCGGGGATCGCGCCCGGCTTTTCGATGTCATGATTGTTCATTCTGGTCCCGCTCCGCAAGTATGAGGGCATGGTCTAGAGCCGTTCAGGCTTAAATGGAAGCGTTCTGCGGCAAGGAATTTGCGCCAGGACCAAGGGCTTTGGCGCAGGGCATAGCCGTCGCTATGTCCAAGCCGAAGACCGCCGGTAATGGC
>NZ_DEPM01000283.1:26476-68706 GCF_002358775.1 Martelella sp. UBA3392 | reverse complement strand
TCAATAACTTTCAGATCGGGCTCTCAGACATTTCAGGTCTCCGCTTTACACATATGAATATATAAACATTCATTCATACGTCTCGTCAACCCAAACAATCCACTGGGCAGGGTTGAAGCGAGAACAATAGTCGCATGGCCGGAGACCAGGGCTTTCCACGAAACCGGGCGCAGGCGCCGCGCGATGGCGCACCGCTGTGATCGCCCACACCGCATTGAAGCTCGGCGAATGAACGATTAAGTTTAGATATAAAACACCTTGCGAATTATCCGTTTAAATTTACCAGTGATATTGTATAAAATTAAAATAAAGAACAATAATATCGTATTGTTCGCGTTTTATACTTACGTGTAACCCGCCAAAACCACTTCTTCGTTGACATTACAAGAAAACGAAGCGGCATCCGCGCGGGACGAATGGAAGGGGAGGCGGCGCAAGACCGATAGATTCGCCGGCGCGATGGTTCTCTACATCCGCCGGCATCGGTCGGAAGCCGCCGCAAACGTCAGGCGACTCAACCCCGTCACGCCGCACCAGAGTCAACGACGCCGGACGCGCACAGCAGTCGGAGTAGAAACCTGCGCCCCGTCGGCAATGACTGCACGGCAGCGCGCGAGAGGAGGCAGAACATGCAGGACCACGACACATTCCGCAGTGCGGAAAACAATGACCTTGAGGCGATGGTGACGCCGGATGAACTTATGGACCTGATCGAAATCGCTCTCCAGTTCGCCATGCGGCTTGGCCTGGCCAGGACGGCCAGCCACCTCTTCATGGCCTGCGACACGCTCGGCGCCGCCGAGACAGAAGCGCAGCAATGGGGCGAAAATTCGCATACCGGCAACACCGACGGCCCCTCCAGGAACGCATCGGACGGATGACGCAGGAGAAGATGGGCAATCATCGGCGAAGCCGCGACTGCGGCGCGCAACGAAGCGCAATACCGTGGCCGGCATGGTGTTCGACTATCTGGAGAACGCCGCCGTCAGGGCCATGCTTGTGGCATGCCCCTCGGCCCTTCAGCCCGAACAGGTTGAAACCGCCAGCCGGATGACGACGGCCAAGTCCGTCTTTGACAGCGCCGCCTACGGCCTCCTGCTCCTGTTTCTGATCCTCTCGGCAGTGCGGCGGCTTCGCAGCGCATCCCGCGATTGAAGAAAAGGCAAGCCGCCAGTCTCAGCCGGCCGCCTCGTTCGGGTCTCTGCCACAGTCCGCCTGTTGCGCCTTGCGGAAGGCCGCCGGGGTCTTACCGGTTTCGCGCCGGAACGCGGTGTAGAAGGCGGACTTGGAGTTGAAGCCGACATCATAGGCGATCTCGAGAACCGAGCGTGCCTGCGAAACCAGCAGGTCCTTTGCCTCGCCGATGCGGTGGCCGTTGACGAAGGCGTAGAAGGACTGGCCGAGCGTTTCGCTCAGCGTCTGCGAGATATAATTGGGCGCGACGCCGATATGCTGTGACAGCGACCAGAGCGAAAGACTGGCGTCCCGGTAAAGCCGTTCATCCGCCATGGCGGCAACGAGCTTGTCCGCGATCCGTCGCTGCATCTCGGGCGACAGCGCGCTTTTTTCATATTTGCCGTTTTCCACGGCCTCCGCCGGGGCCGCATCCGGCGGCAGCAGCCCCGGTCGCTGGCGCAGTCCCCAAAAGCCCAGAACCATCACAATCAGCAGAGACCAAAGGCGGTCGACAATCACCGGCACGACGGCCCAGCCGAGCGGATCGAACACGGCGGCATCGACGAGATTGAGCAGGGCGTAAACGGCCACCATGCCCATCAGCCAGTTGATCCAGTACAGTTCCAGCCGCTCGGTGCTGGCATAGAGATCGCAGAGCCGCTTGCGATAGGCCGTCAGTCGCCGGTACATCAGCACGACATAGACCAGCCACAGGGCGAACGTCGCCGGACCGAGCAAGCGCCAGATGACGACAAGAGCGGAAAGGGCTGGCGGCAGCGGCGCTCCGGTTTCTGCGGCGGAAAACAGGCCGTTGCGCACCGCAACCGGCAGCAGAGCCATGGCGAGGCCGGCGGCGACGGCAATCGCAGGCAGGATGAAATGCCTGCGCAATGGCCTTGGAAACGGCCCTTCCTCAGTCAGCGCCAGCACGTAGAAATAAAAGAGCGGCGCCAGCAATGTGCTGGCCGGGGCGAAAAGCCCCCACACCAGCGAGGAATAGAGATGCCCGGCAAGCGTGGTCTCGTCAAAGCGCAAGGGCAGCGGCGAGATGATGAAGACCAGCAGGAACAGGCCACCGAGCAGCCGGGCGCTGGCGTGAAACCGGGTCTGCCCGAAGGCCAGCACCGCCGAATAGAAAGCGACCACCGGCAGGGCCGTGTCGGCAATGGTTTTGAACTGGTCGATCAAGGGCGGTGTCGGCGTTTCTGTCGGGCGTTGAGGGAACTTTCTACAGCATCGGCCCGCAAATCGGAATCGATTTTCGGAAAGCACGATGCGTAGATTCAACGGGTTAGAGCGCCCTTCCGGTAACCGCAAATTCCGGCCTTTTCGGGAAAACGCCCGGGGAGAAAGGCGGTTTCCAGCCTGTCCGATGTCCTCGCCTGCCGGTCAGGACGACGCGACGGCGTCTTCGCCGTAGCGCACCCGTGATTGAAGCGATCACGGATTCGGACATTTGAAGCAAACGCTCCTCCACCACAGAAACATTCTCATCGTCGCCGTGCTGGCGCTGGCGCTGTGCCTCTCTCAAAGAACGGTCGAAAGCTACGGCGACAATCTGCAGATCGCGCTGCCGGTCGCCGCGTTCGGCTGCCGGATCGCAACCGGCGGCGGCGGAGACTATGCCGTGCGGTTTCTGGCGATGCTCGGCACGGTGCACCTCACAAAATGGGGGCTTGGCGACGCCCGGATCAACATCCGCCCCTCGGGCAGCCTTCACGGTTTTCCGTCCGGCCACATGGCGGCGGCCAGCTTCGGGGCGAGCAGCCTTGTCAATGCCTGTATCGAAAAGTCGCCGGCGGTGAAAACCGTCGTCATCCTGGCGGCGTTCTTTGTCGGCGGCTCGCGTATCGAATCGGATTCGCATACGCTGTGGCAGGTTCTGGCCGGGGCGCTCTGGGCGCTCTTGTTCGAGCGCGGCTTCAGGAAAGCCGCCGGCCGGATTCGGCGACTGGCGCGCAAGCGAAAGACCGACAGGATGGCCGCAGGCACAAACACGGAGAGCGCCGGTCGATGAAATTTGCAGAATATGCGGAAAAGCTGATGGGGATGGACGACAGCACAGTCCGCGGGAAGCCTTCGCGTAGATAGTCGATGGTCGCTCGGTGCTGCAGGCGCTTTATAACCTGTCGGATGACCAGGCCGAGTTCGTGATCCAGGACCGGCTTTCGTTCATGTGGTTCCTCGGTCTGTCACTGTCGTCCACCCATTCCAGCCTGTTTCCTCGTGGTTCACGACGGTTGTAGATCACGGATGGAGCGCGTCTTTCTTCTTAACCTTCAGATAGGTGCGTGGGCGTCGATCATGCCATCATTCGTCGAACCTTCTGGGTCACGGTGCTTGCCGCAGGAGGCAGTTTCATGCCCTTCAGCGTGGCCAGAAAAGCCTCGCGCTGGAGCGAGAGCCAGGGTTGCTCCAGGGCGGCAATACCGGCCGTGTCCTCCTCCGACAGGGCGCTGCGGGCAAGGATCGTCATCATGTCCGTGCGTCGGAGGAAGGCCAGCGTTGTGTAGAGCGAACTCGTCAGCACGTTGACGACGGGGACCTCCTCGCCCTTCAGCAGGAACACGCGGTTGAGTTCGGTCTGGAGTTTGGTGCCCATACGCGGCAGCACCCAGTTGTAACGCGAAAGATCGGCGATGGAGGTCGGCGGGTTGCGCTGGAGGGGATGGTCGTTGCGGGTCACGATCACAAGCTCGTCGACGAGGAGGCGATGATAGGTCAGCGCGGCATCGGACTCGCCCCGGCCATAATCCGACTTGACCCAGCCGAACAGCGCGAAGTCGATCTCGCGCATCTTCAGCCATTCATAAAGCGTCTGGATGGTGCCCTCGCGGATCGTGTAGCGCACGTCCGGCTGCCGGGCCGAGAGTTCGGACAGAACTTCCGGGAGAAGCTGTGTCAGGAAGGACGGGCCGGCGCCGATGCGCACATGGTCGGAACGCCCGGCGCGCATGTCCGTCATCAGTTGCTCGGCCTCATCTATACGATAGATGATCGCCTCCGCGCGGCCCCGCAGAGCATTTCCGGCGTCGGTCAGCACAACGCCGCGGCCTTTTCTGACATAAAGCTGAACATTGACCCGCTGCTGCAGCCTGGCCATGGTTTTGGACAGGGCCGGCTGAGAAATGCCCAATTTTTCGGCGGCTTGCGAAATATTTAGGCTGTCGGCGACGGCGAGAAAATAACGCAATTGCTGCAAGTCCATATTATGCCTTTTCGGTTATGTTTATTTGCGCGGCCTACCATAGTTTCACATGGGCATTCCTGTTCCAATAAGCAACAGCAGAGGTTGGCGCGCTTTCTGCCTGATCCAGCGTATGGCTGGCCTCGGCGAGGACGATGTCCTGAACAAGAATAAGCCGCGCGGAGCCGGAACCGGCCGACGCGAGAACAAGGGGAATAACGACATGACCATCAAGAGACGCATGCTTCTTTTAGGCGGCGCGACCATGCTTGCGATGACGCAGTTTGCCATGCCCGCCAAATCGTCGGCCACGGATGCCGGCACGCCGGTCAGCGGCGGCACGCTTGTGATCGCCCAGGATGCCAATCCGCCGAGCCTCGATCCGCACAAATCCGCCGCTTTCGCGACCACCAATATCACCGAGCAGATCTATGGCGGCCTGCTGCGTTGGGACGAGGCCGGCACCAGCATTGAGCCGGACCTCGCGCAATCCTACGAAGTTGTTGACGAACTGACCTACCGCTTCGTCCTGCGCGGCGACGTGACCTTCCACAATGGCGCGCCGCTCACCAGCGCCGACGTGAAATTTACCTTCGACAGGATCGCCGATCCGGCGACCGCCTCGCCGTGGAAATCGCTCTTCGCCTCGATCGCCGAGATCGAGACGCCGGATGACAGGACGGTTATCTTTCATCTGTCCGAGCCGTTCTCGCCGCTGCTGAACTATCTGGCAAGCGTGAAATATTCGGCCATCGTCAACAAGGCCGATGTCGAGCAGCGCGGGGATCTGGTATCCGGAGGCGCGGGCACCGGCCCGTTCAAATTCGTCAGCTTCCAGTCCAACTCGGCTCTCGAACTGGCGCGCAACGAGAATTACTACGAGGAAGGGCTGCCCTATCTCGACGGTCTCGAATTCCGCATCATCCCGGATGAGGGCAGCCGGGTGGCGGCCATGCGCAGCGGTTCCGCCGATCTGACCTGGCTGACGACGCCGGAAGTGGTCGACCAACTTGCCAAAACGCCGGGTTTCGATGCTCCGGAGGAGCAGCCCGACAACCGCGTGTTGCTGATGGAACTCGATCAACGGGTCGCCCCGTTCGATGATGTCCGCGTCCGCCGCGCCTTGAGCCTCGCGCTCGATCGCCAGCAGATTGCCGATATCGTCTGGCGCGGCGGCGCAAACCTTTCAGCCGCAATTCCTCCCGCCCAGCAGCCCTTCGGCATACCGAGCGCGGACGTTCCGGCGCTTCCCTATCAGGGCGAGGATCTGAAGCAGGCGAAATCCCTGCTCGCCGAAGCCGGCTATCCCGACGGGTTCGAAACCGTCTTTGCGGTTTCTCCGCTGACGTTCAGCGACGTCGCCGTTGCACAGGTCGTGCAGCAGCAGGCCCAGCGTGTGGGCATCAAGATCAAGATCGAGCAGAAAGAATGGGGCAGCCTGATCAAGGATTTCCAGGGCACGCTGGTGCCGATCAGCATGGCGGGGCTCGCGCCGGCGCCCGACCCGGAGGCCAACCTGAAGATCCGCTTCGATTCCGCCTCCAGCGTCAATCCGGGAAAGACCAGGGATCCCGAGATCGATGCCTTCTTCGTCAGAGGTCGCCAGACGACCGATGTCGCCGAACGCGCGGAAATCTACCGTCAGCTCCAGGAATATATCGCCGATCAGGCCTATGCGATCTTTCCCGCCGCGATGCCGTTGCGGTTCGAGGTCTGGAGCGACACCCTGAAGGGATACCAGGCCACGCCCTTTGCCCAGCGCGTACTGTTGCGCAAGGCATGGCTTGCGCAATGAGCCAGCGGCCGACAACGCAACGGAACGACTAGCATGGTGGCCTATTTCCTGAGACGACTGACATTTCTGATCCCCGTTCTGATCGGGATGTCGATTGTCAGCTTTTCGCTCGTTCATCTCATCCCCGGCGATGTGGTTACCGTCATCGCCGGGGCGGAGATCGCCTCGGATTCCGAGGAGGCCGAGAATATCCGGCGCAGCCTCAATCTCGACAAGCCCTTGCCCGAGCAGTATCTCGCCTGGGTTTCCGGCGTCGCCAGGGGCGATTTCGGCAGGTCGCTGGTGCGCAATGTGCCGGTTTCCGATGAAATCCTCGCCCACATCCCGGTCACGCTGGCGCTAACGCTGATGTCGCTGCTGATCTCGGTCGTGATCGGCATTCCGGCCGGCGTTCTGGCCGCCGCGCGCAAGGGGCGCTCCTCGGATTTTGCGCTGCGGATCGCCTCGCTTGCGGGCATGGCGGTTCCCACCTTCGTAGCGGGCGTCATGGCAGTGCTGATCTTCTCGCTGTTCTTCCCTTACGTGCAACTGTTCCGCACCATCGATTTCAGGTCGGATTTCTTCGGCTCGCTCGGCCTGCTGCTCGTTCCATCCGTGGTTCTGTCGCTGTCGGCGGCGGCAACGATCATGCGCTACACACGCGGTGCGATGCTGGAGGTCATGCGCGAGCCCTATATGGGCACGGCGCGCGCCAAGGGCGCCGGCCGGATGCGGATACTCATCAAACACGGTCTGCGCACCGCGCTGATGCCAGTGGTGACGGCATCCGGATTGATCGCCGCGCAGCTTATCTCCGGCGTTGTGGTGGTCGAGCAGATCTTCGGTCTGCCGGGCCTCGGCCAGTTGATGCTGAGCGCCATCAGCAGCCGCGACTACACCCTCGTCCAGGGGACCGTGATCGTCGTTGGCGCGATGGTCGTGCTGATCAACCTGGCGGTCGACCTCACCTACCATTTTCTTGATCCGAGGATCTGACCATGGCCGATCAGACAGTTCCACCCGAGCAGGACATCCGGCCGCCAAATCGGCTGATTTTCCCCGGCTTCCTTCATCAAAACCTCCTGGTTGCCAGCGGCGCCATCCTGATCTTCCTGCTGCTGGCGGCGGCGGCCTTCATTCCGCTGCTTCTGCCCTACGGGCCGACGGACCTAGCCGGCATGTCGATGCGGCCGCCATCGCCCGAACATCCATTCGGCACGGACCTTCTTGGACGGGACGTGCTGGCGCGTACGCTTTATGCCAGCCGCAGTTCCATGACCGTGGCCGCCGCGGCAACACTCTTCGCTCTGGTTGTCGGCACGAGTTGGGGCATGGCGGCAGGGTATGCCCGCGGCCGCACCGACATGCTGCTGATGCGCCTCCTCGATGTCCTGCAGGCCTTCCCGCCGCTGCTGCTCGCGATCGCGCTGGTCACGGTGCTCGGCACCAGCCTGCACAATCTGATCCTGACCATGGGCGTGCTTTTCGTGCCGCAATTCGCCCGGGTGGCGCGCGGGGCGACGATGGCGGTGAGCCAGCGGCAGTTTATCAAGGCGGCCAGCGTGCTCGGGGTTCCGGCCTGGCGCAGCCTGCTCGTCCATGTCCTGCCCAACATCTCGACGCCGCTGATCATCGAGACCACCTCGACCTTCACCATCGCGCTTCTCACCGAATCGGCGCTGTCCTTTCTTGGAATGGGCATCCAGCCGCCAACGCCGACATGGGGCGGCATGATTGCGGAATCGAGCTCGGTCATGACCCATGCGCCCTGGCTTGTGCTGGCGCCGAGCGCCGCGATCATTCTCGTCGTTCTGGCCTTCCTGCTGCTGGGCGACGGGCTGCGCGACAAATTCGATCCCAAAGCGGAGAAATGAAATGAACCTCGCAAACGAAATCCACTGGCTGCCGGCCTGGCGTCTGCGCGAATGCGTTGTCCATGGCGAAATCTCCGCCGAGGAAATCGCCCGCCGTCTGCTGGAGCGGATCGCAAATCATGACGGCGGCATCCATTCCTTCCTGACGGTTGCAGGAGAGATGGCGCTCGATGAGGCGCGGGCGATCGATCGCAGGATTGCCGCCGGCGATGCGGTTGGCGCGCTGGCCGGCGTGCCGGTGACCATCAAGGACCAGTTCCTGACGCGCGGCCTGAGAACGACCGGAGGGTCGAAAGCGCTGGAAAACCACATTCCCGATCACGACAGCGTCTATGCCGCTCGCATCCGCGAGGCCGGCGGCATCATACTCGGCAAGACCAATACACCGGAATTCGGCATGTACTGGCGGACCGTCGGGCTGATCGCGGAGGAATGCCGCAATCCCTGGGACCTGAAACGGACATCCGGCGGTTCGAGCGGGGGCGCTGCCGCGGCGCTTGCGTCCGGTTTCGGTCCGCTTGCGATCGGAAGCGATTCCGGCGGTTCGATCCGCCTTCCGGCGGCGCAATGCGGTATTCTGGGTCTGCTTCCGAGCTATGGCAGGGTCCCGCGCCATGGCGGGTTCGGCTCGGCAATGTTCTTCTCCGCCATCGGCCCGATGGCGCGCGACGTTCGCGATGCCGCAACGCTGCTGCAGGTCATCGCCGACCCGCTGACTGACGATCCCTTCTGCCGCACCGACCCGCCGCCGGACTATCTTGCCCGCCTCGATGACGGCATCAGCGGCGTGCGGGCGGCATGGTGGGACAACACCGTCGCAGCGGAATTCTCCGATCCCGATGTAATCGCGACCGTGCGCGCCGCCGCAGACCGCATTGTCGAATTCGGCGCGCTGCTTTCCGGCGCAAGCGTCGTTCTTGACACGGACATGATCGACGAAACCTGGCGCGTGCTCGATTTCGTGGACCGCCACGCCAATCTCGGCGAAGAATTGATGCGCGATCCCGAAACTGCCGGCAAGCTGACCCCCTACGCCCGCACCCGCTTCGAATGGGCGGATCAGGTGAGCGGCGCGCAGTATTCGCGCGCGGTCATGCGGCGCGCCCGGTTTGTCCGTCATCTCGACGCCGTCTTCGCCGAGACCGATCTGCTGCTTTCTCCGACGATGGGCATTACCTCGCCTGTGGTCAACCCGAACGACATCACCCAGCGGATACCGGCGCTCGTTTCCTACACGCTGCCAGTCAATGTCGCCGGTTATTGCGCGGCGAGCGTTCCATGCGGCTTCGTCAACGGCCTGCCGGTCGGACTGCAGATCATCGGACGGCCAAACGAGGAGGACCTCGTGCTGCGGGCGAGCCGCCAGTATGAAAAGGCGCTGAACTGGAATGCCCGCCATCCGGAAGGCGAGATGGACCTTGCATCATGAGTGACGACGCGCCGCTGTTGCAGGTTCGAAACCTGCGAACCTATTTCCGCACCCGCGATGCCGTCGCCAAAGCCGTGGACGGCGTCGACCTGACGATCAGCAAGGGGCGGATCGTCGGCATTGTCGGCGAATCCGGCTCCGGCAAGAGCGTGACCGGAAACGCGATCATGGGGCTGATCGATCCGCCGGGGCGGATCGAGGCGGGCAGCGAGATCGTCTTCAACGGACGCGATCTGGTCAAGGCCGGCGAGCGTGAGCTGCGCGGTCTGCGCGGGCGGGAGATCTCAATGATCTTCCAGGAGCCGATGACCTCGCTCAATCCGGTGTTTACGGTGGGGACGCAAATCGTCGAAAATCTGGCGCTGCACCGGAAAGCATCGCGGCGTGCGGCGCATGACCGGGCTGTCGAACTGATGCGGCTTGTCGGCATACCATCGCCCGAGAAGCGCTTTCACAGCTATCCCCACGAACTTTCCGGCGGCATGCGTCAGCGCGTGCTGATCGCCATGGCGCTCACCTGCGACCCGAGCCTGCTGATTGCCGACGAGCCGACGACGGCGCTCGACGTGACGATCCAGGCCCAGATTCTCGATCTGATCGTCAAGCTTCGCGATCAGTTCGGCATGGCAGTGATGTTCATCACCCATGATCTCGGCGTCGTCGCCGAGATATGTGACGAAGTGGCCGTGATGTATGGCGGCCAGATCGTCGAGGCTGGTCCGGTCGGGCAGGTGCTGGCCGCGCCCGGCCATCCCTATACCCGCGCGCTGATGGCTTGCATACCGCGGCTCGGCATGGACCGGAGCGAAAAACTGAATTCGATACCGGGTATCGTGCCGAGCCCGAAGGCCTGGCCGCAAGGCTGTCGCTTCGCGAACCGCTGCGCCAGCGTCAGGGAACGCTGCCGTAAACAACAACCGCCGAAATATCAGCGCGGCGAAGGCTTTTTCGCCTGCTGGCTCGGCGACGCAGAGGCTGACGACCGGGAGACAGCGCATGGCTAAACCATTATTGCAACTGATCGGTCTGACGAAGCATTTCGGCGTACGCGCCAAGGGCGGCCGCGCGGTTGTTCATGCGGTCGATGATCTTTCCCTGGACATCCATGAAGGCGAAACGCTGGGGCTTGTGGGGGAATCGGGCTGCGGCAAATCCACGACCGCGCACATGATCGTGGGCCTTGCCGAGCCGACAAGGGGCGACGTTATTTTCAACGGCCGCAACGTCGCCGGTTTCGTCGGCCAAGCGCGCCGGCAGCTTCGGCAGCAATTGCAGTATATTTTCCAGGATCCGAATGACTCGCTCGATCCGCGCATGAAGGTGCGCTCGATCGTTTCGGAAGGGCTTCGGGCGCAGGGCCGCATTTCCCGGCGCGAGGTCGAGGAACGGGTTGCCGGCGTACTGCGGCAGGTTGGCCTGCCAGCCGACGCGATGGACCGCTTTCCGCACGAATTTTCCGGCGGGCAGCGGCAGCGCATCGGCATCGCGCGGGCGCTGATCATGCAGCCGCGCCTTGTCGTTGCCGACGAACCGATCTCAGCGCTCGACGTTTCGGTGCAGTCGCAGATTCTCAACCTGATGGGCGATCTGAAACGGGAACTGGGGCTGACCTATGTCTTCGTCAGTCACAATCTGGCGGCTGTCGGCTATATCAGCGATCGGATCGCGGTCATGTATCTTGGCAGAATCGTCGAGATCGGACGCACAGGAGATATCATGACGCGACCGCGCCACCCCTATACCGAAGCGCTTCTGTCGGCGATCCCCGAGCCTGACATGCAGGCTGCGAAAAGGACGCGCGTCGCGCTTTCCGGCGACGTGCCGAGCCCGATCGATCCGCCTTCCGGCTGCCATTTCCATACACGCTGTCCGTTTGCGCAGCCGCGATGCGCGGCGGAAACGCCGGTTCTGGAACACAAGGCGGAAGATGGGGCCGGCTCCGTTCATCTGACGGCCTGCCATTTTCCCCGCAGGCATGCGCAGTCAGAGATTTGCCGCTGACGATCAAGCCTCGTGCTTTCCTGCCTGAACGAATCTTCGGGTCCTTGCAAATCAGACGCGGTCTGATTCAAACCATCTGCCGATGGCGGTCGACGGGTATGGCGGAAGCACGAGCCGCAAAAGAGCCGGGAAAGAAAGCCCGCGGCGCTAAATTTGCGGCAGTCCACCGGAACATTTCAGTTTCAGCGCTCCGGCACAGAACCTCAAGTCGCCAGGCGCCGTCGCGCCTGTGCGGATCAGAAGATATCGGGCTCGCCCGCAGCCTTGCCGAAGCCCCGCTCGAGATAGTCGAAATCGCAGCCCTTGTCCGCCTGGGTCACATGCTGCGAGAACATGTAGCCCCAGCCGCGTTGAAAGCGTTGTTCGGGCGGCGACCAGGCGGCGCGACGGCGCGCGAGTTCCGCCTCGTCCACCAGCATGTTCAGGCTGCGGTTCGGCAGGTCCATGCGTATGATGTCGCCTGTCTTCAGCAGCGCCAGCGGTCCGCCGACGAAGCTCTCCGGTGCCACATGCAACACGCAAGCGCCGTAGGACGTGCCGGACATGCGCGCGTCGGAAATCCGCAGCATGTCGCGATAACCCTTCCTGATCAGCGCTTTGGGGATGGGCAGCATGCCCCATTCCGGCATGCCCGGCCCGCCCTTGGGTCCGGCATTGCGCAGCACCAGCACCGTGTCGGGGGTGACGTCGAGATCCTCGTCGTCGATCGCTGCCTTCATCTCGGGATAACTGTCGAACACCAGCGCCGGCCCCTCGTGCACATGGAACTTCGGATCGCAGGCGGCGGGCTTGATCACCGCGCCGTCGGGGCAGAGATTGCCGCGCAGCAGTGCCAGAGAGCCCTGGTGGTAGACCGGGTTCGACAGCGGTCGGATGACGTCGTCATTGTAGACCTCGGCCGTTGCCAGCGCCTCTGAAAGCGGCTTGCCGGTGACGCCGGTGACGGAGGTGTCGAGCCGTTCCTCGATCTGCTTCATCAGCGCCAGCAGGCCGCCGGCATAGTAGAAATCCTCCATCAGGTAGTCCTTGCCGGAAGGTCGCACATTGGCGATCAGCGGCGTGACGCGCCCGAGCGCATCGAGATCGTCGAGCGTCAGTTCCACGCCGGCGCGGCGGGCCATGGCGATCAGGTGCACCACCGCATTGGTCGAACAGCCGGTGGCCATGGCGACGATCGCGGCGTTCCTGACGGCGGCGTCGGTGATGATCTTCTCGGGCGTCAGATCCTCCCAGACCATCTCGACAATGCGCCGCCCGCAGGCTGACCCCATGCGCTTGTGTCCGCTGTCGGCGGCGGGGATCGAGGAGGCGCCAGGCAGCGTCAGGCCCATGGCGTCGGCGATGGCGGTCATGGTCGAGGCCGTGCCCATGGTCATGCAGGTGCCGACCGAGCGCGCGATGCCGCCCTGTATGCCCAGCCATTCCTCGTCGGAGACATTGCCGGCGCGGCGCTCGTCCCAGTATTTCCAGCCGTCCGAGCCGCTGCCCAGGATGCGGCCCTTGTAATGGCCGCGCAGCATCGGTCCGGCGGGCAGGAAGATCATCGGCACGCCGGCGGTGATCGCCCCCATCACGAGACCGGGCGTGGTCTTGTCGCAGCCGCCCATCAACACCACGCCGTCGAGCGGATGGGAGCGGATCATCTCCTCGGTCTCCATCGCCAGCATGTTGCGATAGAGCATCGAGGTCGGTTTGGTGAAGCTTTCGTCCACCGACAGCGCCGGCATCTCGACCGGGAAACCGCCGGCGGCGAGCACGCCGCGCTTCACGTCCTGGACCCGTTCGGGGAAGTGGCCATGGCAGGAGTTGAGCTCGGACCAGGTGTTGAGGATGCCGATCACCGGCTTGTTGCGGAAATCCTCCTCGGCATAGCCGAGCTGCATCATCCGCGAGCGATGGCCGAAGCTGCGCAGGTCGTCGGGCGCGAACCAGCGCGACGATCGCAGGGTCTCGGGCGTTTTTTCGGTCGTCATGGGGTCGTCCTGGCTTGCTGGCCACGCAGACGGCTGACTGTCGTGCGGGTGGAGATCTGCTCGGGGTCGGTCATCAACTCGATGACCGTGGGGCCGTCATGGTCGAAGGCGCGCAGAAGGGCGGGCCTGAACTCAGCCGTCTCGGTGATCCGCTCATGCGCGGCTCCGAGCCCGCGCGAAATCATCCCGATGTCCGAGGAGGCAATGTCCGTGCCCGAGACCCGTGCGGGGTGCTCGCGCTCCTGATGCATGCGGATGGTGCCGTAAGTGCCGTTATTGAACACCAGCACGATGGGCCGCCCGCCATGCTGCACGGCGGTGGCGATCTCCATTCCCGACATCATGAAACCGCCGTCGCCGACAAACGCGATGGCCTGTCGCTTGGGATCGGCCAGCGAGGCCGCCACGGCGGCGGGCACGGCATAGCCCATCGAGCCGCAGGTCGAACCGATCTGCCGCCCGGGCCGGCCATAGCGCAGGAAGCGCTGCGCCCAGCCGGTGTGGTTGCCGGCATCGAGCGTGATCACCGCATTCGCCCGGATCAGATCGCGCATGTCGACCATCGCCTGGCCCATGTCGAGCGGATAGTCGTGCGGCGGCGGCTCGCTGTCGGAGAGATACTCGGCGCGCAACCCGGCGCACCAGCCCTCTGGCGCTGCGGCGGCCGGCTGAGCTGTGAGCGCCGAGAGCGCCGCATCCGGGCCCGAGACCGCCGAGACGGCGGGCGAATAGACCCGGCCGATCTCGTTGGCGTCGACATGGATGTGCACCAGCGTCTGCGCCGGCGTCGGCACGGACAGCGTGGAATAGGTCTTTGTCGTGATCTCGCCGAGACGCGCGCCGATGACCAGCAGCAGGTCGGCCTCGGCCAGCCGCTTGACGAGGCTCGGCGCGACGCCGGTCCCGAAATCCCCGACATAAACGTCGGAGCGGTTGTCGATCAGATCCTGACGGCGAAAGCTGGTGGCGACCGGCAGCCGGTTGTCGGTTGCGAAACGCAGCAGCGCCGCGCAGCCAGCGTCGCTCCAGCCGGGGCCGCCTGCCAGGAGCAGCGGTCGCTCGGCCTTCGACAGGACAGCCATCACGGCGGCGGCGTCACCGGGGTTCAGCGCCGGGACGCTGGGCGTATAGGGCCTGGCGTCGGCGACCTCGACCACGTCGGTCAGCATGTCCTCCGGCAACGCCAGCACCACGGGGCCAGGCCGGCCCGAGGTCGCCACGCGAAACGCCCGGGCCATGTATTCGGGGATGCGCGCGGCGCTGTCGATTTGCGCCGCCCACTTGGCCACGGGGGCGAACATCTGGCGGTAGTCGATTTCCTGGAAACTCTCGCGATCCATGGTCTCGCGCCCGACCTGACCGACGAGCAGGATCATCGGGGTCGAATCCTGGTAGGCGATGTGCACGCCCACCGCGGCCTGACAGGCGCCGGGACCGCGAGTAACCATGCAGATGCCGGGCCTGCCCGTCAGCTTGCCATAGGCTTCCGCCATATCGGCGGCGCCGGCCTCGTGGCGCGCATTGTACAGCGTGAACCGGTCGCGCACGTCATAAAGCGCGTCGAGCACTTCGAGGTAGCTCTCGCCCGGCACGCAATAGGCACAGTCGGCGCCGTGGATCAGAAGTTGATCGACCAGCACCTGGCCGCCGCTGCGCTTGACGGTCTCAGCCATGTATTCTCCCCATGATTGTCCAATGTTGTTGCCCTCAGGGCACCACGATGCAGTCCGGGTCGAGGGCCCGGCCCTCGGCATGCGCGCGGATATTGCCCGCCCAGTGGCGCACCATGCGGTCGAAATTGTCAAGCGTGCGCCCCGCCACATGCGGCAGCGTCACCGTGTTCGGCATGTCCAGCAGCGGGTTCGGCCCGGTCACCGGCTCGGTCTCGAACACATCCAGCCCCGCCGCCCCGACCTGACCCGAGTGCAGCCCGTCGATCAGCGCCGCCTCGTCAACCAGCCCGCCGCGCGCGGTGTTGATGAGCACCGCGCCCGGTTTCATCGCCGCGATCGTCGTAGCGCCGATGAGGTGTTTCGACCCGGCCGTGAGCGGCAGGTGCAGCGAGATCACGTCGGCCCAGCCGATCAGCGCGTCGAAATCCATGAACGGCACTTCGAGCACATTGTTCGGGCCCGAGCGTTTCGTATAGGCAACCGCGCAGCCAAAGCCCGAGAGCCGTTTCAGCACCTCCCTGCCGATAGCGCCCATGCCCACGAGACCGACCCGGCAGCAGCCGAGATCGCGCGCCTCGCGCCAGAGGTCCGGCTGGTTCCAGGCGCCCCCGCGGAAGCTTTGCTGCACCTGCGGCAGGCGCCTGAGCGTCGCCAGCATCAGCGCCAGCGTCGCCTCGGCCACGGTGGGCGCGTTCACGCCGGGCGAGCGCGCGACGGTCACGCCGCGCTCCCGGGCGACGTCCAGCGGAATACCGTCGACGCCGGTTCCCCACTGGTGCACCATCTTCAGCGCCCCGGCCCCGGCCAGAAGCTCGGCCGGAAAGCGCAGTCCCCGCGTTACCGCGTAGGTCGCGCCCTGAAGCGCGGTGCGCATATCGTCGGTCTCGATGCTGCTGACGAAGCGCAGGTCGAAACCGTCGCACAGCGTTTCGATCCGGGCGCGCATCTGCGCACTGGCGGGTTCGAGAACGGCGACGGGTCCGATCGGCATCAGTTGCGTCCCTTGATCAGTTCACGCATCATATCGACCTCTTCGCCGGTCAGATCGGTAAGCGGCGCGCGCACATGCCCGGTGTCAAAGCCGCGCAGGGCGACGCCGGCCTTGATCGCCGAGACGGCGTAACCCGGCTTGCGGTCGCGGATTTTCGTGAACGGGTAGTAGAAGTCCTTCAGCAACTGCTCGCATCTGGCATCCTCGCCGGCCAGGAAGGCGCCGTGGAATTCCAGCGCGGTCTCGGGCACGAAGTTGAACACCGCCGAGGAATAGGTCGCCATGCCCGCGCCGCGATAGGCCTGCGCGAAAAGCTCGTGGGTGGGCATGCCGCCGATATAGGCCAGCCGATCGCCGAGACGCACGGTCACGCGGCGGACGTTGTCGATGTCGCCGGTCCCGTCCTTGAAGCCGATGAGGTTCGGGCATTCGTCGGCCAGTTGCTCGAGCGTCTCGGCCGAGATCCGCGCCTGGCCGCGGTTGTAGACGATGACCGCCATTTTCGTGGCCCTGCAAACCGCGCGGATGCGGTTGGCAATTCCCTCCTGGGGTCCCTCGGTAAGGTAATGTGGCAAAAGAAGGATGCCGTCGCCGCCGGCCGCCTCTATCGCGCGGGCGAGATCGCAGGCCATGCGCACGCCATAGCCACAGCCCGCGATCACCGGCGCGTCGCCAGCCGTCTCGCGCGCCGCGCGCACCACGCTGACGATCTCTTCCGGGGTGAGCGAGAACATCTCGCCGGTACCGCCCGCCACGATCAGCCCTGCCACCTTGTGGGGCTTGAGCCATTCGAGATGCGCCTGGAACGGCTTCGGCGCGAAACGATCCTCCGTATCGAAGGGGGTCACGGGGAAGGACAGAAGCCCGTGGCGAATGATTTCGCGCAGCGCGTCGGGTGCGATCATTGTGTGTGTCTCCTCAATCTGGATATATTGTCAGCCTGTCGCGGAGCATGTCCGGTCGATGCGGGGCTGGATGTTATTGCCAACCGGCGGGCATCAGCGCGTCCGGCAGGTTCTGGTAGCTCACCGGGCGCTGGAAGCGATGGATCGCCATAATGCCGACCGAGGTCGCGCCGACGTCATGCGCATCGCCGCGGGCGGGCTCAGAGCGGAAGGCCGCCTCTGCGGTCACCCATTTGCTCGCGACCAGATGCCTGCCGTGCGGATCAAACCCGGATTTCCTGCCTTCCATAACCTCGACCCTCGCTCGCCGTGCAGTCGGGCGCCTGCCCGTCCGCGTTTGTCTCACAAGTCCGATCCGGCGCGAATCACGCGCCGCCGCAAAGCCCTGGCCGCATTGTGGAGGGAGCTGTCGCGTCTCGGAACTTGTCATGCACTAATATTTTAGTTTATCAGTATGGTCAACAGGCCTGTACATGCGGTTAAATGCGGACAATCACGGCACGGACAAGAATCTCGGGATGCAAACACCAACAATGACCCTCGCATTCGACATGATGCGGCAGGAGACGTCGATCGGACGGCCAATGGCCTCTTCGCGGATTTATAACGATCTGCGACAGCGAATCCTGTCGCTTGACCTTCCCCCGGGGACCGCGCTGACGCGCGCCGACCTCGCACGTGAATACGATGTCAGCCAGACGCCGCTTCGCGACGCCATGCAGCGGCTCGAGCAGGACGGGCTGATCCGCATCTACCCGCAATCCAAGACGCTGGTGACGCGCATCAACCTCGATCAGATCCGCGAGGCGCTTTTCCTGCGCCAAGCGCTTGAAACCGAAGTCGCAATGAAGCTCGCCACGACCCCTTCGCCGGCGACCATGGACCGGTTGCGCGAAGTCATCGCCATGCAGCGCCTGGTCGCCGCCGACAACACCAAACTGCGCCGTTTCCAGGAACTCGACGAGTATTTCCACTACGTCATGTTCGAGGGCGCGGGCCATCCGAACCTGCATGCCCTGCTGCGCTCGCAGACCGGCGACATGGACCGGGTGCGCCGCCTGCAGACCCACTCCGAGGAACGGCTCGGTCTGATCCTGCAGGGTCACGAGCGCATCGTCGCCGCAATCGAATCCGGCATCGTCGAGGCCGCGATCCGCGAGATCCGCTTCCACACCCACAAGCCCGATGACTGGGCCGACGAATACCGCGCCCTGCACGAGGACTACTTCATCTGACGCCCGGCGCGTTCGGGCGTCGTCAGATACATCGACACCACCAGTGGAAGCGCGGACCGTACCGGTTCGCGAAGGGAGAGATCATGTCCAAAACACTTGCCGACACCTGCGGCCTGCACGTTGTTGCACAGACGCCGTTTCTCGATGACGGAACGCTCGACCTTGAGAGCATCGACACGCTGTCAGCCTTCTACTACCGCCACGGCGCTGAGGGACTGACCGTGCTCGGCGTCTCGGGCGAGGCGCAGAAACTGACAGTGGACGAAACAATCGCCGTGGCCGCCCGCTACGTCGCGGCGGCGGACGGGCACCGGATCATCGCCGGCGTCTCGCACCCCAACCTCGCCACGCTGGTCGAGGTCACCGCCCAGATCATGGCCGAAGGCGCCGACGCGGTGATGATCTGCCCGCCCGCCGGCATCCGCACCGACGAGGACCTGCTGCGGTATTTCGAGGCGGTCTACGCACGGATCGGCGATGTGCCGACGGTGCTGCAGGATTTCCCCGCCGCTTCCGGCGTGGTGATGTCGGTACCGGCCATCGATCGGCTGATCACCGCCTTCCCCCAGATCGGCGTCATCAAGGAAGAGGATTTCCCGTCTCCCATCAAGGTCACGCGGATGCGGGCCGAGCTATCGCGCCCGGTGCGCATCCTGACCGGCAACAACGGTCAGTACCTTGTTCAGGAAATGGAACGGGGCGCCGATGGACCGATGGCCGGCTTCTCCTACCCGGAAATGCTGTCTGGCGTCTACGATCTGATGACCGAAGGAAAGCGGGCCGAAGCGCACGACCTCTTCAACCGCTACCTGCCCCTGCTCAAGCACGAGGCGCAGGGCCAGTGGGGAATCGCCCTGCGCAAGGAGATGATGCGCCGCCGCGGCGCTCTGACTTCCAACGCGCTGCGCGGACCGGGCCCGAAGCTGACCGAGACCGACCTCGCCGAGCTCGACTTCCTCATTGGCCGTATGAATCTGCCGGAAGGGTGACTCACGCCGTCCGACGTCACGAGTGAAAGATGCGCATCGGCCCGAAACCCGGAACCGTTTTTTTGGCCGATGCGAAGATTATAGGCTGGATGAATAGGTCCCTCAGCCCCGCTTCGGCGTGAAGAACGGTACCGGGGTCAGTATCTGATTGACCTGTGAGACGAGGTAGCCCGCCTCGGCGCTCTTCTTGAGATATGCCTGCCATTCGGGGTCCGCCCCCAGCGCCGCGCGCCTCGCCGCCCGGTCGGCGGCATCGTCATAGCACCAGATATGCACATAGGAATTGACATCGCCGGTCTCGACCGCGCCATAGACGATGGGCTCGCCCAGGTGGCGACGCTGCACCTCGAACCCGTGCTCGCCGTAGAGCGCCAGGTGTTTCCTGATGGTTCCAGGACGGCAGGTGTAGGTGCGGTGGTCATAAATCATGTAAGTTTCTCCATTTATTTCAATAACCTGTGTCGATCTCGCCATGGTTGTCCCAAGGAGGCTTGCCAACCGTGCGTGAATTCATATAGTAATGTATTAGTTGGTTGGGGCGCAAGCGCTGCCGGCAAATCCCGCCCCGGGCAAGGACCTGCGGAGCGGAGCCACAGCGCGCCAGCGCCGTGGCAAGGGGCCGGAAGGTCAGAACACAGGGAGAATCGGGACGGCCGAAGCCGGTCCCGAAAAGTCTAGGAGGAGACAAACCATGAAACTCAGCTTCATCGGCGCCATTGCCGCCATCACCACGGCCCTCGCGCCGGTTGCCGCCCTCGCCGAATACCCCGAGCGCGACGTGCGCATGGTTGTGCCGTGGGGCGCCGGCGGCGGCACTGACGGCATAGTGCGCAAGGTAACGACGCTGGCCGAAGAACCGCTTGGCGGCACGATCTATGTCGAGAATATCGAGGGCGGCAACTCGGCCACCGGCGTCGGCCAGGTGATGAGCGCCCGGCCGGATGGTTACACCATCGGCGCACTGACCTATGACAGCATCGTGACCGTGCCGTGGCAGGGCATGCTGCCGAGCTACCAGATGGACAAGCTCGACCTTATCGCCCGTATCACCAGCGAGGCAGACGCCATCATCGTCGATGCCGATTCGGACTACCAGACGCTGGACGACCTGATCGAAGCCGCCAAGGCCGACCCCGGCAATGTGCGCGTGGGCGTTCAAAACCTCGGCGGCCGCGTGCACCTCACGCTGCTGCAGCTTCAGCAGTTGACCGGCGCCGAGTTCCGCATCGTCTCCTATCCGGGCGGCGCGGCGCCACAGAAGGAAGCGCTTCTCTCCGACGAGGTGGACGTGGTCCTCACCTCGCTCGGCGATTTCGCCAACCTGATCGAGGACGGCACCGCGCGCGGCATCGTCGAGTTCTCGGACGCCAAGAATCCGACCTACGACGTGCCCACCGCCGAGGAAGCCGGTATCGATCTTCTCAACGGCTCCTTCATCGTGCTGGTTGCTCCCGCGGGCACCCCGGAGGACGTGGTGGCCTCGCTCGAGGCGGCCTATCATAAGGCCTATGACAGCCCCGAGTTCCAGGACTGGCTCGCCACAATCGGCGTGACGCCGAACTGGCTGGCGGGCGATGAGCTCGATGCCTGGGCCGAGGACACGGCGCAGGGGCTCTTTACCCAGATGGACGGACTTGTCGAAGCTGGCGTTCTGACGAAATAACCGACGCGACGCCGTCCTCGCAGCCATGACAACAGCCGGCACCAGACCCGTTCAGGTGCCGCCTCCAATCCGGAGACCATGATGCCCGACCGTGCGCCGCTTTGCAGGACAGGCGTCCTGCTGCCGCTGTTTTTCCTGATCGTCACGACCGTCTATCTCGCTGCCGCCTTCGACATCCACTCGCAGTTCGCGGGTCCCGGCGAGATGAGTCCGCGCTCCGTGCCGATTCTTATGGCCTGCCTGATGTATGTCGCACTCGCGGCGGTGTTCGTCGGCGAGTTCCGCAAACCCACACCCGATGGTCCTGTTCGCGAATTGCTGCGCCCGCTGCTGGTGATCGTCGCGACGGCGGGGTACATCGCGCTGTTCCGCCTGCTTGGCTACTGGTTGTCGACGCTTGCCTTCACCTGCGTGCTGTTTTTCATCTTCCACTTCCAGTTACGCAAGCCGCACATATTCGCGATCTGCGCCATCGGCGTTACCGCCCTGTTCTACGGGCTCTTCGCAGGCATCTTCGGCGTCCGGCTGCCAACCCTCACCCAGGGCTTCTTCTGATGGACATTTTCGTTGACATACTCAGTGGCATGACCGCCCTCGCCGATCCCTACGTTATCGCTTTCATGGTCGGTGGTTTCCTGGTCGGCACCTTCTTCGGCGCCATGCCGGGCCTGACCTCGGTGCTGGCCATCGCGCTGCTGCTGCCGATCACCTACACCATCGATGTTGTGCCGGCGCTGGTCATGTGCGCCTCGATCTTCATGGCGGGGATGTATTCGGGCTCGATCACCGCGACGACCATCAACATTCCCGGCGCTCCCTCCTCGGTGATGACCGCGATCGAGGGCAATGCCCTGATGAAAAGGGGCTTCGGCGCCAACGCGCTCGGCCACGCGGCACTGGGGTCGATGATCGGCGGCGCGATCGGCGCGGTGCTGCTCATGGCTTTCATGCCCGTCGCGGCCGAGGTCTCGCTGCTGATCCGCACGCCCGGCAAGTTTTCCCTCGTCCTGTTTGCGCTCGTCGTCATCGTCATCGTCGACAAGGACAACATCGCCAAGGGCTTCGTCGCGACGCTGCTCGGCGTGATGATCGCCACCGTCGGCATCGACGTGCTTCAGCCCATTCCGCGCTTCAACTTCGGCACGGAAACGCTGGTCGAGGGCATCGACATCATGCCGCTGGTGATCGGCGCCTTCGCCATCTCCGAGGTGCTCATGCAGTCGGAGAACTGGAAGGACAATCTCAGCTCGACCCTCGAAAAGGCAAAGGGTCTCAAGATCCGCCGCCGGGATTTCCTGCCGCCGCGCTCGGAGATCCGCGAGATCGGTCTCCTGACCTATCTGCGCTCGTCCTTCATCGGCTACGGCATCGGCATCCTGCCCGGCGCCGGCGGCTCGATGGCAGCGTTCGTGTCCTACGCCGTGGCCCGCTCGTCCTCCAGGAAGCCCCAGGAATACGGCAACGGCTCGCGCGAAGGGATCGCCGCGGCCGAGACCGGCAACAACGCGATGTGCGGCGGCGCCTTCGTGCCAATGCTGATGTTCGGCATTCCCGGCGACCCGACCACAGCCATCGTCCTCGGCGTGCTGGTGATCAACGGACTGCAGCCGGGTCCGCGCCTGCTCGAGAATCAGGCCGAGTTGCTGGGGCCGATGCTGGGCTCGCTGTTCTTCTCCGCGCTGATCCTGATTCCCCTGACGCTTTGGCTCTTCGGCCCATGGTTCATCAAGATTGTCTCGATCCCGAAGGGCCTGCTCTACACCGGCATCGCGGTGGTGGCGCTGGTGGGCAGCTACGTGGCCACCTACTCGACCTTCCAGATGTCGCTGGCGGCCCTGTTCGGCATCCTCGCTTATTTCATGCGCAGGCAGAACTACTCGACGGTGTCGATGCTGCTGGGCTTCATCCTCGGTCCTGACCTTGAGGAATATCTCAGGCGCTCGCTGTCGCTGAACGACGGCAACCCGATGGTATTCCTCACCAATCCGGACAGCCTCTTCTTCCTTGCGCTGACCGCGCTCTTCGTCTGGGCCATCCTGATCCGCAAACCCAAGCGCGGCCGGACCGTGCATGACACGCAAGATGCCGAATAAATAATCCTCAGAAGCATGAACGGTCGGAGGCGGTCCGGCCGTTCATCGTTTTCAGCGCGGCATCATGCGGCCAAGCGGCGGTCAGGTATCAAATCCCAAGCATTTTCAAACCACCGCACCACAGCAGGGCGACATCAGATCAGGCCGTTTTCTTTCAGAAAACTTTCCATCTGCGCCTGCTGCCCCGCGGTCAGGGGCCAGGCGGACGGCGCTCGGGTGCTGCCGCAATCCTTGCCGATGGCCTGAAGCGCCGCCTTTACGCCGGTCACATTGGTCCCGTTCATCTCCTCGGCGCGCACATCTTCAAAAGCCTTCATCGCGTCAATGAGCTGGTTGGCGAGCGGGTAATCGCCGTTTTCCAGCGCCGCATGGATCGCCATCGAGCGTTCCGGCCAGATATTGATGAGGCCGGACGTGAAACCGCGTGCGCCCACGGCGTAAAATACCGGGGCCCAGACTTCGGCAAGCCCGCCCACCCATACGATTGACGGGTCGCAGGCGGCCTTTGCGGCGGCCAGCTTCAGCGGATTGGGCGTCGCCCATTTCACGCCCTTAACGCCTTCAACCTCGCATAAAGCGCGAATATTGTCGGTCCCGATCGCGTCATTGCGCAGATAGACCATGATCGGCATTCCCCCGGACGCGGCGGAAATCTGTCGCAGATAGGAGGCCGTTCCCCGTGGCGACACGAAAGGATCCGGCGGCTGGTGAACCATCAATGCCGCGGCGCCGGCTTTTGCGGAAGCTTCCGCCAGGCGGCAGGCATCGCGGATCGAACGGCCGACGCCGGCCAGCACAGGGGCGCGCTTGCCGACCATTGCCACGACCTCCCGCGCCATGGTGCAGGCTTCATCTGTCGTCAGGCCGTAAAACTCGCCGGTATTGCCATTGACCACGGGCATATGCAGCCCGGCATCCAAGGCATGATCGATGATCGGCTGAAGCTTTTCCGGCGCTATGTCGCCCTTGGCGTCATAGGGGGTCACCAAAATCCCGGAGATGCCAGTCAGTGCCTTGTCGAGTGTGTCGAGTTCAAGCGTCATGTGTTCAATTCCTTCAAAAAATGTCTGGCTCACCGGCGCCGGGACCGAAATCCGTCTGCAGGAAATCGAAATCGCACCCCTTGTCCGCCTGGGTCACATGCTTGGAAAATATGTGGCCATAGCCACGCCCGCATCGCGGTTCCGGCGGTATCCAGGCGGCGCGGCGGGCGGCGATTTCCGCGTCATCGACGAGCATGTCGAGCCGTCGTTCATCAAGATTGAGCCGAACGATGTCGCCGGTTCGCAGCAGAGCCAGCGGTCCGCCGACAAATGACTCCGGCGCGACATGCAGAATACAGGCGCCATAGGACGTGCCGGACATGCGCGCGTCAGAGATTCTCAACATGTCGCGATAGCCCTGCTTGATCAGGGCTTTTGGGATGGGCAGCATGCCCCATTCCGGAAAGCCCGGCCCGCCCAATGGGCCGGCATTGCGCAAGACCATCACCGTGTCGGGCGATATATCGAGGGTCTCGTCGTCGACCGCCCGCTTCATCTCGGGGTAGCTGTCAAACACCAGCGCCGGGCCCTGGTGCTGATAATATTTCGGATCGCAGGCCGCGGGCTTCATGACCGCGCCGTCCGGACACAGATTGCCCCGCAGAACCGCCAGCGAGCCTTCCCGGTACACCGGGTTGGAGAGCGGGCGGATGACGTCGTCATTATAGACCACAGCCCCCTCGAGGTTTTCGGCCATGGTCTTGCCGGTCACGGTGATCGCGCTGGTGTCGAGCCGATCCTCGATCTGCTTCATCAAGGCGCGCAATCCGCCGGCATAGTAGAAATCCTCCATCAGATAGTCTTTTCCGGAGGGGCGCACATTCGCGATCAATGGCGTGATCCGTCCCAGCGCATCGAGTTCATCAAGCTCCAGCTTAACTCCGGCGCGGCGGGCCATGGCAATAAGATGAACGACCGCATTGGTCGAACAGCCGGTCGCCATCGCCACGATGGCGGCATTGCGCACCGAGGCGCCGGTTACGATCTTGTCGGGGGTCAGCCCCTCCCAGACCATTTCGACGATGCGGCGGCCACAATCGGCAGACATGCGCATGTGGCCCGAATCCACCGCGGGAATAGACGAGGCGCCCGGCAAGGTGAGCCCCATCGCATCGGCAATCGCCGTCATGGTCGACGCCGTGCCCATGGTCATGCAGACACCGGCGGAGCGGGCAATGCCGCCTTGAATCCCCAGCCATTCGGCGTCCGAAATATTCCCGGCACGCCGCTCATCCCAGTATTTCCACGCATCCGAACCGGAACCGAGAATCTTGCCCGCATAATTGCCACGCAGCATCGGCCCGGCCGGCAGATAGATCATCGGCACGCCAGCCGAGATCGCGCCCATGACGAGCCCTGGCGTGGACTTGTCGCAGCCGCCCATCAGCACAACGCCGTCGAGCGGATGGGCCCGGATATTCTCTTCCGCCTCCATGGCGAGAAGATTGCGATACAGCATCGATGTCGGCTTGCTGAAACTCTCATCAACCGAAATCGACGGGATCTCGACCGCCAGCCCCCCCGCCTGGGCCACCCCGCGCTTCACGTCCTTGACCCGCTCGGGAAAATGGCTGTGGCAGGTGTTCAACTCCGACCATGTGTTGAGAATGCCGATGATCGGCTTGTCGCGAAAATCAGCTTCGGAATAGCCAAGCTGCATCATCCGTGACCGGTGGCCGAAGCTGCGCAGGTCGTCGGGGGCAAACCAGCGCGAGGAACGCAGATCCCCCGGCTTCAGGCGATCTTGTGTCATTGAACACTCCTTGAGAAAGAGGAAGGGGTCAGCGTGCCCTGACGCCATTGCGCCGCCTGAAAATGCGCCAAAGCGAATAGCTGAGTAGCGCCAGTGCCATAGCGAGCAGCACGGCGGAGACTGGCCGGATTACGAATGTGCTCCAGTCGCCGTCGGAGTACATCAATGCGCGCCTGAAATTGGTCTCAAAAATCGTGCCAAGCACGAAACCCAGAACCAGCGGGCTGAGCGGAAAGCCGTAACGCTCCAGCACATAGCCTGCCACGCCAAAGCCCAGCATGATCCACAGGTCGAATGTGCGGTATTCGCCAACATAGACGCCGACCACCATCAACAGCGCCAGCACCGGGATCAGATAGTGGCGTGGAATAAGAAGCACGCGCGGGAAAATACGGATGGTGAGCAGTTGGACCAGCAGCAGCGCGAGGGTTGCCAGCAGAAAGGCCGCATAGATCGTGGCGATCAATCCCGGCTCGTTCTTGTAAAGCAGCGGGCCTGGCTGCAGCCCATGAATGGTGAAGCCGCCGATCAGGATGGCTGTGACGCCGTCGCCTGGAATGCCGAGCGTCAGCAGGGGCAGAAGCGCGCCGCCAACCGAGGCGTTGTTGGCGGTCTCGGCCGCATAGATGCCTTCCAGACTGCCCTTGCCGAATTCCTCCGGCTTTTTCGATGCCGAACGCGCGGCGCCGTAGGCCACCAGATTCGACGCCGAGCCGCCAATGCCCGGGAGAACGCCGATGGCAATACCGATCGCCGCCGATCTGAGCATGTTGACGCCATTGGAAACGAATTCGGCGAGCTTGACGCCGGCGCCGCGCAAATCCAGCTTTTCTTCGATCTTCGGGGAGGTCTCCGAAATGTCGCGGATGAGCTGAGCGACGGCAAACAGCCCGACCATGAAGGGGATAATGCTGATGCCCGACAAAAGATCGATATTGCCGAAGGTGAACCTCTGGGCCGAGCCGATCGGTGCAAAGCCGATAGTCGACAAACCCAGGCCCAGAACGGATGCGATCAGACCTTTTATCAGGTTGGCCTCGGAAAGGACCACGACCAATACGAGGGCGGCGATCGTCAACGCGGTATATTCCGCCGCGCCGAAGTCAATTGCAAAGCGAGCAATTACCGGAGCGAATGCCACAAGAATCATGAGGCCAAGGATACCACCCACCGCACTTGCCACCATGCCGGTCGCCAGCGCCTTGATGGCCTGGCCCTTGCGGGCAAGCGGATAACCGTCAAACGTGGTGGCGATCGAACTCGGGGTCCCGGGGATACGCAAAAGCGTGGCCGAGACCAGCCCGCCGGATACGCCGCCAATATAGGTGGCGATGAGCATGGCTATGCCGGCATCAGACTGCATCGCGAAGGTCACGGGCAGCATGATGGCGATTGCCATTGTCGCACTCAGTCCGGGAAGCGCTCCAAAAACGAGGCCGACGGAAACGCCGATCATCATGAGCAGCAGCAGCTTCGGTTCAAAGAGATGGACCATGCTCGAGAAGAAAAGATCAAACATGCCGTTTCCTTATGAAAACCAGACGCCAGGGACCGAGAGGTTGAGAGCGTGCGACATCAGCAGGCCAAGGATTACGGTGACAACCAGCGCGGCCGCACTGCGCACCAGGACGCGCCGCAGCGTTATCTCGTCCATCAGGCTCATGACCCAGGCCAGGAAAAGCGTCGCGGAAATTGAAAAACCCAGGACGTCAATCAGCGGAATGAAGGCAACGAAGCCGAGCATGATGCCAACCCGGCGAACCGGGCTCGGCGGCTTTTGAATGCCGACATTCGGATTATCCGGACCTGACCGGATCGCCTCGAGCACCTCTTCGGAAAGATCATCGGCCGTTCGCGGCTTTCTGCGTTGAACCGCAAGCGCCAGCCCCAGGACCAGCAGAAGTGCGCCGATAATATACGGAAGAATGCGCGGCCCCGGGTCGCCAGTGCCCGGAAAGTTCTGCACGATCTGCTGTGTGGTGAGAATGATTGCCAATCCAAGCAACGCAAAGAAACCGCCAAAGATGCGATCCGCCATCACCGGTAACTCCCTGAATGGCTCCACCGCACGAAAATGCGGTGGAGCTACGTTTCATTTGCCCAGAAGTCCGGCGATCGTCTTCTGCTCGGCGCTGAGGAATTCAGATGCCTGCTCAGGCGTGCGCAATGCCGGAACCTGCGCCTGCTTTTGCAACGCCGTTGCGAATTCAGGATCAGCCTCGATCTCCTTGACGATCTGGGTGAACGCCGTTTTCACGTCGTCATCGACCTTCTCAGGACCGTAGACCGTCATCACCAGCGGCAACGAGAAATCCAGACCTTCGGCCGTGGTTGTCGGAAAATCGGGCGCCATCGGATCGGGCTGACTGTTGATCACGGCAAGCACTTTCATCTGGCCGTCCTCAACATATTGCTTCGCATTGGCAACGCTCATCGAAATGACATCGACCTGCTCGCTCAACAATGCCGTAATACGGTCGCTCTCGGTTCCCGCGTCGACAAGACGCACGGCGCCGCCCGTGGCAGCATTGAGCGCTTCACCCTTGACCTGCGTGGTGCCGCCGAGCTGCGAGCCGATATTGAGTTCGCCCGGATGGGCTTTCGCATAGTCGATAAATTCCTTCATCGATGCATACGGCACATCGGAGCGCACGGCATAGACTTCGTTCACCGCGGAGGTCGTTGCCAATGGCGTGAACGATTCCCAGGAAAAAGGGGATTGTCCGAAGAGATTGGCTGTATGCAACGCCGCATGGAAAAACAGCAGCACTGAACCATCTTCCGGACCACGCGCAACCGACTGCGCAGCAATGACGCCGCCACCGCCGGGCTGATTCACGATTGCAACAGTTGCATCCGAGTGTTTCTCGAAGAACTCGGCAAAAACGCGCGCGCCGGCATCCGTGCCGCCACCGGGATTCGCGGGCACGAACATGCGTACCGTATCGGCGGGATAGTCCACCTCAGCCATTGCCATTCCAGGCGCGAAAAGAACTGAAGCAAGCAGACATGTTTTCAGAATTTTGTTCACGGTTTACTCCTCAATCAACCGGTTTCGTGGACGGTCATTTGGCTCCTCACGAACCACGTCTTCTCTTCTGTCTTGAGCAAAACTGCCTTGCCAAACCAGAAACCAGACGCGCGTTTCATCCTTACTGCCAATCACAAATGTTGTAAACAAAAATTACATTTTTATCACTTATAATGATAAATTTCGGCTCCTTTTTCTTCCTAAACAACCGAAACATAAAAGTGTCAATTTATAAATAACTATTTGTTTTTATAAATTTATTTTAGAACATCTCGAGCGGCATTACCCTTGAATTCGACCAAGAATTTGCAAAACATATTTCCTTTTTAGATTCAATTGGTCAACTCATTCCGAGACATATCCGGCACCGTGGGCGGCCCGGTCCCACTCGACCAGGGGCGCGCGCAATCGCTCCAGCGCATCCTCGTCCAGCTCGACGCCCAGCCCCGGCCCTGTCGGGACCGCGATCCGGTTGCCCGCAATCTGGATGCGATCCTTCACCACGTCTTCAGCATAGAGCAATGGCCCCACAGGGTCGGAGGCGACGGATAGCTCGGAGATGGAGGCCCCGAGATGCGCGTGCGCGGCGGTACCGATACTGAGCTCCTGCGTGGTTCCGAGCAGTGTGCGGATGCCCGCCAGTTCGGCCAGCGCTGCCAGTTTCTTGACCTGCAGCAACCCGCCCGAGTTGACCGTGATGTTGAAAATATCGACCGCCCCGGCCTTCACCATCGCCATGGCTTGCGCCGCGGATGAGCAATGCTCGCAAACGTCGGCTTCGACACGACGACGCAGTTCCGCCATTCCCTCGAAGTCTTCGCGCCAACTGGGGCTTTCTATGACTTCGAATCCGAATTGCTTGAGACGTTCATAGGCCCGAAGGGTATCCTTCCAGTAGTGCTTCGCCTGAAAATCGAGCGCCTTCAGCAAGACGGCGTCGCCAAAGCGATCGCGCACGGCCGCCAGGAACTTTTCATCCTTGGCGAAGTCGACGCCGACATAATAGCGGAAGCGCGATATGCCTTGCTCCAGAAGCGTCTGGATGAAGCCAAGATTGCGCTCATAATCGGCTTCGGCCTTCACCTGGAAGAGAGGGTAGCAGATCTCGATCGCGTCCCGGGTCTTGCCGCCCAGAAACGTGTGCGCCGGCGTGTCGAGCGCTTTGCCCATAATATCGAAGCAGGCCATGTCGATCCCCGCCGCAATCTGCGAAGCCGGCGTGAAAGGCGGATAGCTTGGAGCGGAAAGGAAATAATTATGGAGGTACTTTGCCATCTCATTGTGGAGTGCCTGGACAGCAAAGGGATCCCTCCCCAGCGCGATCCTTTCAATGCCGATTTTGACGGCGTCCACATCGGGCATGTACATGCGATAGCAATCGAGATCCGAAATCTCGCCCAGACCGGTCAGACCCTCATCGGTATGGACCTGGAGAATAAGATGGGAACTGATCGATCCGGTGCGGCGGTGGGTTTGAATGGGCGTCAGGGTTATCGACGATATTTTCATGCACTTGTCCTGTTCTGATGCCTTGGAAGCGCCCTGCCTTGACGGGTCGGATCGTTTTTCCACGCAAGCTCTTCGTGAGCCGCCTTTTGCACGACCGTATTTGATGGTCGGCTGGCTCGAGTCGAGCAGCACCTTATTGCCGCCGCAATAATTGTCAATAAATTTTATAACAAGTCACGCTGGTCGTACAATCACGCCGAAAGCCACACCGATGGTCGGTATAAATAAACTAATAAAAACAGAAAATTACTGGTTTCGCGCCGAGCTATCTCTGCAAGCTTTAGCACCAGGTTCGTAGCGAAAAGGACCTATTATTTGTTATTTTAAATAACCTATTTGGCTCGTCGCATATTCCTTGGCCGGGTTCAGCATGCCGTAGACAACCACGCCGCCCAGGACGGCGGAAGCGATCAGATATTTGGAAATGCGGATCAGTTGCCCTGATCGATGATGCGATGGCGAACGCTGACGAGGTGATATTTCATGTAGAGTTTCGCCAACTCGCCATCGCCCGTGCTGATGGCGTCATAAATGTCGCGATGCTCCTTGAGCACCTTGTTTTTCCGCTCCTCCGAACGGGTTCCGGTGATCGTCGAGGCAATGCGCATGGTGCCCAGCATGTCGGGTTTGAGCAGCATCATCTGCTTTTCGAAAAGATCGTTTTCGCTGGCTCGGGCGATCTCCATATGGAATTCGAAGTCGGCTTCGAGCGCCCCTTCGCCAGTGCGAAGCGCGACCTCCATCTGTTCAAGAACCTGATGGAGACGCCGCAATCTCGACTGGGTGATGCGAAGGGCGGCCAGACGCGCTATCTCCGATTCAAGACATTGGCGCACTTCATAGGCACGCATATATTGGGCGAATCTGGCGTCATCCGTATAGTGCGCTATTTCACGCGGCGGCAGGCGCAGCACAAATGTTCCGGATCCGCGCCGGGCATTGATCAGCCCGTCATTTTGCAAATTCTGAAGCGCTTCGCGCACAATCGGGCGCGAGACATTATACATTGACGACAGCTCTTTTTCGGTCGGCAATCGGTCGCCTACCGCATACCGTCCTGTCGACAACTGCATTAGAATTTGCGCATAGACTTCGTCCGCGTACCGGCGCTTTCTTACGGGCGCAACAGCGAGAGGGGTGTCAAGTTTGCTCACTTCGGCGGCCACGTTGATCTCTGGAAATTTGTTAAGTTATCATGAGAATAACGACGAATTTGTAAATTCGCAACCGGAGACATAAACGAACGGCGGCTGCAGACTGTCCGAGCGTCAGAAAGCGCCTGTCATCGTCAAGCAAGGAGCTTGCGGACCGGTTCTATCAACGCGGCGCCGATCGCACGGGTATTGGCGGCATCCAAGTGCACGCCGTCGACATCACTGGCCTTGGCCACCTGCGCGGCATCGAAAAAGGCGCAATTCTGCGCCTCGGCAATTGCGCGGTAACCCGAAGCCAGCAAATGGCTGTGCTCGACAATCCGGCCCGACTGTGGCCCCTGATTATCGGACCGCATGCAAAAATGCGGCGGCGAAACAATCATGATCTTCGGCGGCGTCATCCCCCAATTATACGGGAAACAACGAACAATCTCGATTAGTCTGGACATTCCCGCAAAGGCGCCATCGACCGTGGGCGAGATATAGGGCTTGAGATCATTGGCGCCGAGCATGATGATGACAAGATCAAGCGGGGAATGCGTCGCCAGCAGCATCGGCAAGGCGCGCGCTCCGTTGCGATCGAACGCTGCCGTTCGGTCGTCGAACGCGCTCGTGCGACCGCCCAGCCCCTCGGCCACGACCCGATGGGTTGCGCCAAGCCCCGCCTCCAGAACGCTCGGCCAGCGATCATGGTAGTCGTGCCTTCCGCCGGCAACGGGGTTCGTGCCCCAGGTCAGGCTATCGCCAAAGGCCATGATTGTTTTTGACATATATTTGTCCTTATTCCTTACAAAAACATTCATAGGGCCATCCTGGCTTCTGTCAACCGAAGGCGTTGATTGGCAGATAAGGCAATGGGAATATGGTCGGCATGAGCACGAAAATGACAGAGAACTGTCATGTGTAACACTGCGGTGTGGCTTCGCAGAGCAACAGATGAAACTGTGTTTAATTTAAATACTTTGAAGATTGATTTGGCTGGGGAACCTGGATTCGAACCAGGACTAACGGAGTCAGAGTCCGTGGGTCTACCGTTAACCTATTCCCCAACGCGGCGCCCGAGGGGCACCGTGGATGTGGTGGGCTTATAAACAGAAAGGCCGGGCTTTGCCAAGGGGGCGAGGCAAAATTTTCCGTGCTTCGGCGCGGTCGCTGTCAACAGCATCGGGCGAATGATGCCTTTCCCGCCGCCCGTTACGGTTCTGACGGAGCAGGATTGCCCGAAACCGGGTGTCGCCGCGTCATCCGTCGTGCCGGCAAAGGCTTGTAGCAGGCAGGCTGTGGCGTCGCGTAAACGCGCGTGAACCGGGCGGCATCGGGCGCGGCCGACGGCCTCGCAGAAAAGTCATTGGCCTTGCGGCCTTACGCTGCTATGATCACGTCAACTGAAAATCATATGAGCGCCTTGCTGCGAACTGCCACTGCGGTTTGCGCGGCGTGATGGAATTGGCAAAGTGGAAGACCCCCAAAACAGCGTTGAGCTGTCCGATGGCGGGGCGCGCTTGAACAATGGCGGCAAGGGCAAACGCGCTCGCCGCCGATCCCGGAAAGGTCGCCGCAAGGCCGCCGCCGGAGTGCCCGCATCGCATGATGCCGTCGTTGCAGACGGCAGCGAACAGGTGCGTTCGCCGGAGAGCGGCGAAGCGAAGCATGGCCGCAACGGCAAGGCCGCGCGTCATCCCTCTTCGGACCAGAAAACCGGCGAGACCCTCGCCAACAGCCCCGATCATGACGACGACAAGCCGGCGCGGCGCAAACGCAAGCGTCGGCGCGGCCGCCGGGCGCATACCAAGGGCCCGCTCGGCGCCGATGGCTGCAAGCATATAGCCGGCAACAAACCCGCTGCCAGCGCCGAACCGGTCGCACAGCCCTCTCCGCCGCCGCCCCGGCGCGAGGCGCGGCAGGGCGACCCCGCCGCGCCGCAACGCGCGCCCGGCCATGGCCTTTATGCCGCGCTCGATCTCGGCACCAATAATTGCCGGCTGCTGATCGCCCAACCCACGCGTCACCATCAGTTTCGCGTGGTCGACGGCTTTTCGCGCATCGTGCGCCTGGGCGAAGGCCTTGCCGCCACCGGCAGCCTTTCGCCCGCCGCGATGGACCGCGCCATCGAGGCGCTTGCCATGTGCGCGGCCAAGCTCAGGGGCCGTTCCGTCCGGCGCATGCGGCTGATCGCCACCGAGGCCTGCCGCTCGGCCGATAACGGCGAGATCTTCCTCAAACGGGTGCGCGAGGAAACCGGGCTGGAGCTTGAGATCGTCAACCGTGAAACCGAGGCAAAGCTCGCCGTATCGAGCTGCGCATCGCTGATCGGGCGGGAGACGCGCTCGGCCGTACTGTTCGATATCGGCGGCGGCTCCTCCGAAATCGCTGTGATAAAGCTCGACGAGAACCGGTCCTACCGGCTTGCCAACCATATCTCGCACTGGACGTCGCTTCCCGTGGGCGTGGTGACGCTGTCGGAACGCTATGGCGGCCATGACGTGACGCCGGAAATCTTCGAGAAGATGGTGGCGGAAGTCACCCGGATGCTCGGCGATTTCAACTGTCCGGGCATCGGCGGCGGAAAGGACGATGAGGGCTTTCACCTGATCGGCACGTCGGGCACCGTCACGACCCTTGCAGGCGTCCATCTCGATCTGCCGCACTATGACCGCCGCAAGGTCGACGGCATCTGGCTCTCCGATGACGAGGTCACGGCCATGCAGTCCAAGCTCTTGTCATGGGATTTCGCCGGCCGCGCCGCCAATCCCTGCATCGGCCCGGACCGCGCCGACCTCGTGCTCGCCGGTTGCGCCATCCTGGAGGCGATCCGCCGGCGCTGGCCGTCCTCGCGTATGCGGGTCGCCGACCGCGGCCTGCGCGAGGGACTTTTGACCGATATGATGATGCATGACGGGGTCTGGCGCAAACAGCGCCGCCGCGGCGGCTTCAGCCGCCGCCAGGGCGCGGCCGCAAACAATGACTGAATGGGACCGAACGTGACCAAACCACCCGCCAAGCCGGCCAGAACAGGTCGCAAGATCGGCCAGAAGGTCAAGAAGACCAAGCTGAAGGCCTCATCGCGCCGCTGGCTCGAACGTCATATCAATGACCCCTATGTGCAGCGCGCGAAAACCGAGGGCTTTCGCGCCCGCGCGGCCTACAAGCTGCTGGAGATCGACGAGAAGCACCAGATTCTGAAAGGCGCGCGCCGGATCATCGATCTGGGGGCAGCACCCGGAAGCTGGTCGCAGATCGCGGCCAAGGTCACGGGTTCCACCGATACCGACATTCGCGTCGCGGCCATCGACTTCCTGGAAATGGACGGCGTGCCGGGGGTGAAGTTCTTCCAGATGGATTTCCTCGATGAGACCGCCCCTGCCCTTCTGCGCGAGGCGCTGGACGGACCGCCCGACGTGGTCATCTCCGACATGGCCGCGCCCACCACCGGCCACCGCCGCACCGACCACCTGCGCACCATGTATCTGTGCGAGGTCGCGGCCCATTTCGCGGTGGAAACGCTTGCCGAAGGCGGGCATTTTCTCGCCAAGACCTTTCAGGGCGGCGCCGAGCACGATCTTCTGACCATGCTCAAGCAGAACTTCCGTCAGGTGATCCACGTCAAGCCCGCGGCCTCGCGCTCGGAATCCGTTGAGATGTTCGTGCTGGCCAAATCTTTCAAGGGCCGGAAGACCTGAATACGCAGGACTTTTTTGGTAAACAAGGGAACCATCCTCCTCGTTGAGGATTTGCAGCTTATGGACAGACTCACTGGCAGTCGGCCCAGTAACCGATTGCGGTGCGTTTGATGCAGGCTTTGCCTCTACTGGATTTCAAGACCCTCGAAGTCGTGAACCTCGTGGTCGCGATCATCGCTGCGGTGGTCTGGGCGACGACGGGCCTTGCCTATCGCGGTCTTCCGGCCGCGCGCTATCTGTTCGGCTCGAGCCTGGCGGTTGCCTTTGGCGCCGCGCTGAAGACGGGCCTGTCGCCGGATAGTGCCGCATGGATCAGCATTCTCGCCCTGGAAAGCATCGTGTGCGGCCTGTGGCTGCTTTATTGCGGCGTGCGGAGTTTCTTCGGCCGGCCGATCCGCGCCCGACAGGCGGCCGCGGCGTTGCTCGTCACCCTAGCTTTGCTGATCGTGTTTAACCAACGCTGGCTGCTGCGCGAGGCGATCTTCGTGTTCGCGCAGATCCTGCCGCTGTTCCTGTTGCTCCCGCTGTTCGTGAAACATGGCAGCCGCAACAGTTTCGGCATCCAGCTTGCGGCAGCGGGCGCCGTCATCGGCATATTTTCCTATCTGACGATCGGCCTCGCCTGCGCGGCGAAGGGTCTCGCGCTTTACGCCATCCCGTCGCTCGAGCACGTTCAGACCTATGGGCTGCTTCTCGGCATGGTCAGCGCGTCGCTTCTGGTTTTCGGCATCGCGCTGATGATCATCGAGCACCTGCTGCACGAGGCGGAAAATATGGCCAAGCGCGATGAACTGACGGGCATTTCAAACCGCCGCGATTTCATGTTTCAGATCGAGCGCGTTCACGCGCTGTGCGCGGCCGCGAATATGCCTTACAGCGTGCTCCTGATCGATATCGACAAGTTCAAGAACTGGAATGACAGTTACGGTCACGCCGTTGGCGACGAGGCCTTGCGCCACTTCACCCGCACGGCCCTTGACCAGTTGCACAGCGATACCCGGCTCCTTGCCCGCACCGGCGGCGACGAGTTCTCGCTCCTCCTGCCGGGCGAAGGCGCAGAACAGGCGGCCGAGATTGCCAAAACGCTGGTCGAGCAGGTTCGCGCCCGCGCGGTGTGCGTCAATGGAAAGGTCTTGCACCTGACGGTCAGCGTCGGCGTGGCCGTCTACATGCCCGGCAGCCAGGCCGGTTACAACGATATTCTGGCCCATGCGGACGTGGCGCTCTACGGCTCCAAGAATGCCGGGCGGAGCCGCTATACCGTCTTCGACAAGCGGAACGTCAGGGATGATGACGCCCCGTTTCCGGCGCGGTTCCGGCTGGTCGACAAGCCGGGCGCACCGCCCGCAGGCGTTGGCGAACGGCGCAAGCAGGGACTGCCGCAATCTGGCTGAGACTGCTTGTGGGGGGCAAAACGCGCGTCGTCGCCGCTGCGCCCTGCGGCGCTCACCCGTGCGGACCGCCCTCGGCCATCACCATTTCCCGCAGCCGTTCGAAAACCGCCGGGCTCTGGCGCACGCCGTCATGCTCATATTCATTGGTGACCCAGGTCCGGCAATTGCCGAGACGGTTCGCGGTCTCCAGCGACAGGCCCGCATCGACATACATGTCGTCGTGATAGACGACGGCGGCCACCGGAACGTCATTGGCGAACAGCCGCGTGGCGTCATAAAGCGGCGGATTGTCCGTTCTCGCCGAAAGCGCCTCGACGGCGGCGGAAAACGGGCGCAGCGAACGGATTTCCTCGAACATCCATGGATAGATCATCTCGCCGGTGAACAGCAGCGGCCGGCGTGCCGGATCGAAGCGCGGGAATTCGCCCCTTATCCGTTCAGCGGCGGAGGCGGTGGGCCGGGGCCCCTGGGCATAGATGCTTTCCTGCAGCACCGCGAACAGCGGATTGCCGGCAAAGCCGGTCTCGGCCATCACCGAAAACAGGAAACTCTCCGACAGGCGCGTTTCGTCAGGGTCCGCGAAGGCCTCGTCGAGCAGGAAATGAAGCGCCTCATGTCCGGGGCCCATGCCGAGCCCCAGACCCAGGGTCTGCAGCCGGCGCACGCTCAACCGGTCGCCGTCCGGCAGGTGAACCGCGTTGTTTTCGATGAAATCGGCAATGCGGCCGGCAAGCCGCTCATCCTCGGGATAGCGCTGGTAAAAGCGCCGATTCTTGGAAAGAACGCGCGGATAGGTGCGGCGATAGACCTCCTCCGCCTCGGCGGAGAGCCCCGCGAGCCCGCCCGTGACATAGCAGGCGGCGAGCCCCTCAGGCGCGCGCGACAGATAGGTGAGCGTGATGAAACCGCCGAAGCTCTGGCCGAGCGTCTCCCATTTGACATCGCCCAGCAATTGTTTGCGGATGTGCTCGCAGTCGGCGACGATGCTGTCGGCGCGGAAATGCATCAGGTAGTCCGCCGCCGCCTCGCCGCTTTCAAAGCGGGAGATGACATGGCCATCGATCGGGCTGCTGCGGCCGGTTCCGCGCTGGTCGATCAGCACCACCCGGTGGGTTTTCAGCGCGGCCTTCAGCCATGGCGGGCCACCAGCGACCGGACGCGGCGACTTGCCGCCCGGCCCGCCCTGCAGGAAGGCAAGCACCGGCAGGTTCTCCCGCCGCTTGACCGGATCGACGATCTCGCGGGCGAAAACCTGCAGCACCGGCCCCTCCGGACGGCTCCAGTCGAGCGGCACCGGCACCAGCATGTCCCGGATCATCATGCCGGGAATGATATATTGCTTCGGCATCATGGCGGCCTATCTCCTTCTGTCTCTGCCGTGGCCTAGAGCAGTTCGGGTCCAAGGGCAACCATGTCCCGCCAGGACAACAAAAAAGCGGGCGCCAGGGCCCGCTTTAGTGTGTCTTGAATGCGCTGAGGCTTACTTGCGCTTGCCGTCCAGGCTGAAGGAGCCGGGGCCGGCGAAGACGAGGTAGAGGAAGATGAAGCAGAACAGGATCGCCGCATCGCCACCGTTATTGACCGGATAGAGGCTCGACGGCGCATGGAACATGAAATAGGCGACCGCCATCATGCCGGAGAGCACGAAGGCCGAGATGCGGGTGAACAACCCGATCACGATCAGCGCGCCGCCGACGATTTCCAGGATGCCGCCGATCCAGAACAGTGAAAACATCGGGGGATGCATCTCCGAGACCGGGAAATGCAGGATCTTCTGCGTGCCGTGCTCGAAGAAAAGAATGCCGGTCACGACACGCAGAACGGCCAGGAAAATCGGCGCCATCGGCTGCAACATGCGGTTTGTACTCATAAATCAGCTCCGTGATAATGGTTTGCCGCGCGGGCGCGGTTTCAGAAGCCGCTAACATACGCGAAAAAGCAGTTCGCGGAAGACGAGGATGTGTAAACACTGCGTCGCCAACCGCACCGCTTCCCGCAATCCAAAAACGCTTGAAGCGATCCGGATGGATTGCAGTTCCTTTTTTCCGACCATATAGTCGCCCGACTTTATGGGGACCGGATTTTTCGCCGTGCAAGGAGACCAGACGATGAGCGAACCGACAGGAAAGAAGCCCGCCGGGGAAGACCTCCAGCAGCAGGCTCTTTTTTATCACCGCTATCCGCGTGCCGGTAAGCTGGAAATCCAGGCGACCAAGCCGCTCGGCAACCAGCGCGACCTCGCCCTTGCCTATTCGCCCGGCGTCGGCGCGCCCTGCATCGCCATTCACGAAAATCCCAATGACGCCGCGCAATACACCTCCCGCGCCAATCTGGTCGCCGTGATTTCGAACGGTACGGCCGTTCTCGGTCTCGGCAATATCGGCCCGCTCGCCTCCAAGCCGGTGATGGAAGGCAAGGCCGTTCTGTTCAAGAAATTCGCCGGCATCGACGTCTTCGATATCGAGATCGACGCGCCGTCGATCGATGGCATGGTCTCCACCATTTCCGCGCTGGAGCCCACCTTCGGCGGGATCAACCTCGAGGACATCAAGGCGCCGGAATGTTTCGAGGTCGAGCGGATCCTGCGCGAGAAGATGCAGATCCCGGTATTCCACGACGATCAGCACGGCACCGCCATCATCGTCGCCGCCGCGATCCTGAACGGGCTGGAGCTTGCCGGAAAAGCGCTGGAGAACGTCAAGATCGTGGCCTCGGGCGCCGGTGCCGCCGCGCTTGCCTGCCTCAACCTGCTGGTCTCGCTCGGCGCCAAGCGCGAGAATATCTGGGTCTTCGACATTGACGGCCTGGTCTATCCCGGGCGCGAGACCAATATGGACCAGTGGAAGGCGATCTACGCGCAGGAGAGCGACGCCCATGCGCTGGCCGACCATATCGCCGGCGCGGACGTGTTTCTCGGCCTGTCGGTCGCCGGCGCGCTGAAGCCGTCGCTGCTCAAGCAGATGGCCCCGCGCCCGATGATCATGGCGCTCGCCAACCCCGTGCCGGAAATCATGCCCGATCTCGCCCGCGCCGAGCGCGAGGATGCGATGATCTGTACCGGGCGTTCGGACTTCCCCAACCAGGTCAACAACGTCCTGTGTTTCCCCTATATCTTCCGCGGCGCGCTGGATTGCGGCGCACGGACGATCAACGAGGAAATGAAGATGGCCGCCGTGCGCGCCATCGCGGGGCTGGCCAAGGAAGAGGTCTGGGAAGCCTCGCGAACATCGGCCAATGGCGAACCGCTGATCTTCGGCCCGGACTATCTGATCCCCTCGCCCTTCGACCCGCGCCTGATCCTGCGCATTGCGCCGGCCGTCGCCCGCGCCGCCGAGGAAACCGGCGTCGCCGAACGTCCCATCCCGGACTACCAGGCCTATTACGAAAACCTGACGCGCTTCGCCTTCCGCTCCGGCCTGGTGATGAAGCCGGTCTTCGCCGCCGCCAAGGCCGCGGCGCGCAAGCGCGTGATCTTCTCCGACGGCGAGGACGAGCGCGTGATGCGCGCCGCCCAGGTGCTGATCGAGGAAGGCATCTCGCAGCCGATCCTGATCGGGCGACCGAACGTGCTCGAAACCCGCATGAAGCGCTACGGTCTGCGCATGAAGCTGCATGAGGATTTCGAGATCATCAACCCGGAAAGCGACTCGCGATTCCGCGAATATGTCGAAGAATACCTCTCCTTCGTCGCGCGCAAGGGCGTCACGCCGGAGCGCGCGCGCACCATCGTGCGCACCAACACCACGGTGATCGGCGCGCTCGCGGTCAAGCGCGGCGATGCGGATGCGCTTCTGTGCGGCGTCGAGGGCCGGTTCGAGAAGCACCTGCGCGATATCGGCAGCATCATCGGCAAGCATGAGGATGTCCGCGACTTCTCGAGCCTTGGTCTGTTGATCTCCAACCGCGGCGCGACCTTCTTCGCCGATACCCACGTGACCTATTGCCCGAGCGCGGAAGAGATCGCGGAAACGACGATACAGTCCGCCCGCGCCGTTGCCCGCTTCGGCATCACGGCGAAGGCAGCACTCGTCTCGCACTCCAATTTCGGCTCGCGCGATTCCGAGAGCGCGACAAAGATGCGTGAAGCGCTGGCGCTGGTGCGCGCCCGCATGCCCGAGCTCGAGGTCGACGGCGAAATGCACGGCGACACCGCGATTTCCGAATTGCTGCGCGAACGCGCCATGCCCAACAGTACGCTGACGGGCGAAGCCAATCTGTTGATCTTCCCCTCGCTCGATGCCGCCCATATCACCATGACGGTGGTCCAGAGCATGCTCGAGGCGCTTCATGTCGGGCCGATCCTGCTCGGCAGCGCGCTCCCGGCGCACATCATGTCGCCCTCGGTAACCTCGCGCGGCATCGTCAACATGGCGAGCCTTGCGGTGGTCGAGGCGGATGTCGCGGCCTCGGAGAAGCGCCGGGCGGCCGAGTAGGCAATATAGCAGGCTCCGATCAGCGATTATCCGGCGTCGGGCCAGACGCTCACCCCTGACAGTTTCCCGGCGGCCCTTGTCGCTGCCGGCGGCGCGCGGGCCTGCGCATTTGCCGCGCTTTGCGTCAGGGCGAGGAAGTCCGGCCGGAATCCCTCCGCACCATCAAACCATGGGCAGATCGCAGCCCGAACAGGGATATTCACAATTCATTTTACAACCTAAGCTTGATTTATACATGTCGAGAGGTTTATCAAACTAAGGACAATGTTCACCTGCAAAGAGTTTCCGCGTCAACTCATGAGGGAATAATCCACGAACATTATTCCCGTCATGCTTCCTCGGGAGGTCGCCACCTTCATCGGCCGCCTTGGACTGAAATGCAGAAAATGCTTTAGATCAACCAATTTATGGCAGAAATAGCGATGATGATGGACGGATCCAGAATTCTGGAATTGCGGGCGCGGGTCGCGCGTTCGGACACAACCACAGAGCTTATCGTAGCGCTTGGAGAAATTACATCAACCTTTGGTTTTAACCACTTTACGTTGACTGACATTCCCCAGAGCAGGGACGCGCTGCTGCAGTCGCTGATTCACTTTACCTCGCTTCCCTATCCCCTCATCGCGGCCTATGACCAGGCGGAGATCCTGCAAAATTCAGCCTTCGTCCGGTCGTGGAGAGCGGCGACCTCGCCGATCGAGTGGGATATCGACCAGTTCGAACTGGATGACACGGAGGCGGCTTTCGGCCAGCGCCTCAAGACGATCCATGTCCGCATGGGGGTTGTCTTCACGGCGCCGGACTGTCAGCCGGAGCCCTTGGCGTTTCTGCTGTTCGGGGATCGCGAACCGCTCGACGACGCGGAAAAGGCGGAGCTCGACCGGCTGGCGGTTGCTGCCTGCCGCCGGTTCGAGCAGTTGCGTCCGGTTTCCGCCCACCACCTGAAGAGCCTGTCCTCACGGGAACTGGAGGTCATCAAATGGACCGCCGAGGGCAAGACCTCGCACGAGATCGGCCGGATCCTCAACCTCTCCGACCACACCATAAACGCCTATCTGGCGAACGCGATCCGCAAGATGGAATGCGTCAACAGGGCCCAGCTGGTGGCAAAGGCGATCCGTCTCAAGCTGATCGAATAAGCGCGCCGAGCGGCGCAGCAGGAAACGCGCTATCGGCGGCCGGTCTTCTCCTTCCAGTGCAGGCGGCAATAGGAGACATAGCGGTCATTGCCGCCGACCTCGATCTGGGGGCCTTCGAGCAGCGCGTTGCC
>NZ_DEPM01000283.1:0-26088 GCF_002358775.1 Martelella sp. UBA3392 | reverse complement strand
TCCCTGATTTCATCCGCGAGCACGAACAGTTCGGCCGATGCCGGAAACAACCGGCCCATGAAATCCGATCTGAGGCCATAGGCCATCACGGGAATCTTGAGTTCATCGACGACCCGCGCCAATTGCCAGGCATGCGCGGCGGTGGCGAAATGGGCCTCGTCGACGAACAGGCAATCGATCTTGCGCTCCTGGTCGAGCGCGCCTGCGCATTCGAACAGGTCGGTATCCTGCCCGAACGTGACCGCCTCGGCCTTGAGCCCGATCCGCGAGGAAACCACGCCCTTGCCGCCGCGATCATCGAGTTCTGCCAGCAGGATGACGGCATGCATGCCGCGCTCGCGGTAATTATAGGCGGCCTGAAGCAGCAGGGTCGATTTGCCAGCGTTCATCGTGGCATAGTAGAAGTGAAGTTTCGCCATTTTGCGGTCCTTTTTGTTCTTTCTTGCCGCGAACGGCAGCCCGCAAGAAGTCTGAATCGCAGATAGCCACAGAAAAGCTTAGGCCGCCGCTTTCGCGCGGCGCATCTTGCCGCTTGTGCGCGAATATGAGAAACAACCGCCTGCCATCCCCTCCTGCCCATGCTGACGCAGAACCCATGGAAACAGTCGTCGAGATCAACGCAATCGATATCGTCTATGGCAGGCATGCGCGCCGCGCCCTGCCGCTCATCGATGCCGGTTTTTCGCGTGATGACATTCACGCCCGCACCGGCAGCCTCGTCGGCGTCGCCAACGCCTCGCTGACGCTCGGACGCGGTGAGATCGTCGTGCTGATGGGCCTTTCGGGTTCTGGAAAATCGACCCTGCTGCGCGCCGTCAATGGCCTGGCGCCGGTCGTGCGCGGCGACGTCGAGGTGCATACCGAAGACGGCGTCATCAATCCCTATGCCGCCGGCGCCAAAGCGCTCAGGGCGTTGAGGGCGCGGTCGGTCTCGATGGTGTTCCAGCAGTTCGCGCTACTGCCCTGGCTGAGCGTTGCCGAAAATGTCGGCCTCGGGCTCGAGCTTTCGGGCGTGCCCAAACGCGAGCGGCGCGAGCGCATCGAAGAACAGCTTGCGCTGGTCAACCTCTCCGACTGGGCCGACAGCCCGATCGACGCGCTTTCAGGCGGCATGCAGCAGCGTGTCGGCCTGGCGCGCGCGTTTGCCACCGGCGCCCCGATCCTGCTGATGGACGAGCCGTTTTCGGCGCTCGATCCGCTGATCCGCGCGCATCTGCAGGATGAGTTGCTGGAGCTGCAGCAGCGCCTCAGAAAATCGATCTTGTTCGTCAGCCACGATCTCGATGAAGCCATCAAGCTCGGCGATCGCATCGCGATCATGGAAGGCGGCAAGATAATCCAGACGGATACGCCGCGCGTAATCATCAAGAACCCGGCAAACGACTATGTTGCCGATTTCGTCGCCAACACCAACCCGCTCACGGTTCTCACGGCAGGAGACATCATGAACCCGGTATCCTCGCGCAGCCAGTTGGACACGCAGATCGCCGCGACCGTCAAAGCCGCGACGCCGGCCATGACGCTGATACGCCTGCTTGCGGAACGGCCCGGAACGATCGGCGTCGTCGAGGGCGGGCGCATTGCCGGAACGATCTCGCACCGCGAGATTGCCGCCAGCCTTTCGCCGCGGCGGCCCCGATCCGCGGAGCCTTTGGCATGAACGAAAAATCCTCTCCCCTGCGCGAAACCGACGAAGCGGCGATCCGGCTGGCAAAAACGCTTCTGGGCGATGCCGGCTTTGCCGCCCTTGCCGTCAACGAACCGGAGACCGGATTTCCGCTTGCAAGCCGGGTGCTGATCGCGACCGACACCGACGGCGCGCCCGTGATCCTGATTTCGGCGCTGTCGAGCCATACCAGGGCGATCCAGCGCGACGGCAGGGTATCGCTTTTGACGGGGGAACCTGGAAAGGGAGACCCGATGGCCCATCCGCGCATGACGACGCGGTGCCTGGCCGGGGTCATTGAACGCGGCAGCGACGACCATGCGCGGATGCGGGCACGGTTCCTCGAGCGCCACCCGAAGGCGAAGACCTACATCGATTTCCCCGATTTCAACCTTTTCCGGCTGTCGCCGGTGTCGGCGAACCTCAATGGGGGTTTTGGCAAGGCCTATGCCATCGAGGGCAAGGACCTGATCGGACCCGGGTAAAGCCCCGACCGCGGGACGCGCCGCATCCAGATCGGTTCCTGTTTGTCATTCGTCAGTAATCAAGCGAGTTGAATTGGCGTAGCGGGCAGATGGAAACGGGATTTTTCTTTATTTTCGGCGACCCTGTTAAAAAATACCCTAAATTTCGTATTATTTTTTTCCAGACGACTCAGTTACATTCCATTTTAGGCATTGGGAAAATTATTGACACTTCGTTGCAAGCCAAGGAGTACTGATGTGAGCGCAAACAAACTGTCAGACAAGACCTCTCCGGCCGCCAGCCTGCTTTCGGCGATGGCAAACCCGAAGCGTCTTCAGATTCTCTGCGTGCTGATCGAACGGGAGATGCCGGTCGGCGCGCTCGCGGTCCGGGTCGGTCTCAGTCAATCCGCCCTGTCGCAGCACCTGTCGAAACTGCGCGCCCAGAACCTCGTGGAAACGCGGCGCGAAGCGCAGACCATCTATTACAGCACGCATGCCGAACCGGTCCGCAAGCTTCTCGACACGCTCGGCGAGATTTACGACGAGGAAATGATTGCCAGCCGCAAGGCGGGCTGAGCCTCTGTCGATCGGCGCATCGCGGGCCGACAGGGATAGTCAGGGCGGTGCCTGACGGATTGTGCCTTTTGGCAGAGGCTTTCGCTTGACGGCGGCGGTACCGCTGATAACGTGCTCTCCAATAGTATTGAAGCAACAGGGCCCGGCGACGGGTCGCTTTCTTTTGTGGAGCAGCTCATGTCCGACAGCGCCAATGTGACGCCCAACAATCTCGACGCATTCTGGATGCCGTTTACCGCCAACCGGCAGTTCAAGAAGGCCCCGCGCATGTTCGTGGCCGCCAAGGACATGTATTATACGACCGCCGACGGTCGCAAGGTTCTGGACGCGACCGCGGGGCTCTGGTGCGTGAACGCCGGTCACTGCCGGCCGAAGATCGTCGAGGCGATCCGCAAGCAGGCCGGCGAACTCGATTACGCCCCCGCCTTCCAGCTCGCCCACCCCAAGGCCTTCGAGCTTGCCAACCGGCTGGTCGATATCGCGCCGGAGGGCATGAACCATGTGCTCTACACCAATTCGGGCTCCGAATCGGTCGAGACCGCGCTCAAGGTCGCGCTCGCCTACCACCGGGCGAAGGGCGAGGGCTCGCGCTTCCGGCTGATCGGACGCGAGCGGGGCTATCACGGCGTCAATTTCGGCGGCATCTCGGTCGGTGGCATCGTGGCCAACCGCAAGATGTTCGGCACGCTTCTGACCGGCGTCGACCATCTGCCCCACACCCACCTGCCGGAGAAGAACGCCTTCACCAAGGGCCAGCCGGAGCATGGCGGTGATCTGGCCAGCGAACTGGAGCGGATCGTAACACTCCACGATCCCTCGACCATTGCAGCCGTCATCGTCGAGCCGGTCGCCGGCTCCACCGGTGTCCTCATTCCGCCGAAGGGCTATCTCAAGAAGCTGCGCGAGATCTGCACCAAATACGGCATCCTGCTGATCTTCGATGAAGTGATCACCGGTTACGGCCGTCTCGGCACGCCCTTTGCCGCGCAGTATTATGACGTCAAACCGGACATCATCATCACCGCCAAGGGACTGACCAACGGCGTCATTCCGATGGGCGCGGTGTTCGTGACCTCCGCAATCCATGACGCCTTCATGAGCGGCCCGGAGCACATGATCGAGTTCTTCCACGGCTATACCTATTCCGGCAATCCGATGGCGTCGGCCGCGGCGCTCGCCACGCTCGACACCTACAAGGAGGAAGGCCTGCTGACGCGGGCCGCCGAACTGGCGCCCTATTGGGAAGAACAGCTCCACAGCCTGCGCGACTGCCCCTATGTCATCGACATCCGCAACACCGGGCTGATCGGCGCGATTGAGCTGGAGCCGATCGCGGGCGAAGCCACGAAACGCGCCTTCACCGCCTTCCTGAAGGCCTATGAGGACGGCCTGCTGATCCGCACCACCGGCGATATCATCGCGCTGTCGCCGCCGCTGATCATTTCCAAATCCGAGATCGACGAATTGTTCGAGAAGCTGCGCAAGGTGCTGATGAACAATATCTGAGGCCCCGCGTATCGCTGCGGGCGTGAAAGCCGGCGCATCGGGTTCGCCCGCCGCGCCGCTTTCCGCCGCCGCCTCGGATTTGGCGAGAACCGGGTTCCGCCTTTTCGCCGTTCTCCGCTAGAGCCATTCCGCGTTTCACGGAGACGCGAAAAGGCTCTATCTCTTTGTTTTACGCAATTCCGGACGGTGAACCGGTATCCACTTCACCTGGAATTGCTCTACTGTTGCGCTGCCGCAAACGGGAGATGCAGTCATGTCCGACGAAATTCTGATCAAGAACGAACGCCTTGCCGTCGCGGTTTCGCCGCTTGGCGCCGAGACCCGCTCTCTCACCAGCAAGGACGGGCGCGAATGGCTCTGGGATGGCGATCCGACCTACTGGACCGGTCGTGCCCCCATCCTGTTTCCGATCGTCGGCAAGGCGCCCGATAACAGGGTGACGATCGAGGGCATGGCATTCCCGATGCAACAGCACGGCTTTGCCCGCAAGAGCGTTTTCGCGCTCGAGGACAGCGCGCCCTCCTCCTGCCGCTTCCGGCTCGACCCGACCGACGAGACGCGGCTGGCCTATCCGTTCGAATTCTCGCTCTCGATCACCCATGCGCTGGCCGACGCGACGCTGACGGTGACCGCCGAGATCGAAAACCGCGATGAACGGCCAATGCCGTTCGGCTTCGGTTTCCATCCCGCCTTCCGCTGGCCGATGCCGGGTCTCACCAGGGGCCATGTCCATCACATCGCGCTCGCAAACCGCGCCGCGCCAGCGATGATCCGGCTGCGCGACGGGCTCTTGGACCTGACGCCGCTGGCCTCGCCCTTCGTCGAGGGTTTGCTCGCGCTTGACCACGATTATTTCGAGGAGGATGCGATGATCTTCCCCGAAGGCGCGGGCGACCGGCTGAGCCTCAGCGCCGAGGACGGCCCCTCGATGCATTTCCGCTTCGAGAACCTGCCAAACCTCGCGCTCTGGACCAAGCCCGGCGCGCCCTATATCTGCGTCGAGCCCTGGCACGGCATGGCCGCGGCCCGCGGCAAGGGCCCGGCGATTGAAGACCGGCCGTTCATCGTAACGCTGCCTGCCGGCAAATCGGCGCGCTTCGGCTGGTCCGTGACGATAGACGGATAGGTTGCTACTCTCTTATTTTGCTTGCTAAACGCGAATCAATCGCGCATATCTCGAAAAAAACACCTGGGTCGCTCCACATTGATCGTTCAATTGTCGGCGAGCAGCTCGGGGAATGGGGGCCGCCGTTTTTCGGGGTCCTCAACATGAAGAAACTCGTTGCAGAATTTATCGGCACGGCGGTGCTTGTGCTGTTTGGCTGCGGCGCAGCCGTTCTGGGCGGCGATGCCATCGGGCAGACCGGCATCGCCTTTGCCTTCGGTCTCGCCATTGTCGCCATGGCCTATGGCATCGGGCCGATCTCCGGTTGCCACATCAATCCCGCCGTCAGCCTCGGCGTATTTGTCGCGGGCCGCATGCCGGCCGGCGAAATGCTGCGCTACTGGGTCGCCCAGTTCGCCGGCGCGCTGGTGGGCGCATTCGTTCTGGCGATCATCGCCGGCTCCACGGCCAGCCTTGGACAGAACGGCTGGGGTCCGGGCTATCTCGGCGAATATGCGCTGCCGGCGGCGCTGGTCTTCGAGGTCGTGTTCACCGCGATCTTCGTGATCGTCATCCTCGGCTCCACCGCCGCGGCCGCGCCCGCCGGCTTCGCCGGCCTCGCGATCGGGCTGACGCTCGTCGCCATCCACCTTGTCGGCATCCAGGTCACGGGCGTGTCGGTCAATCCGGCCCGAAGCTTCGGCCCGGCGCTCCTGGCGGGCGGCCATGCGCTGGCCCAGCTCTGGCTGTTCATCGTCGCACCGCTGGCCGGCGGTGTCATCGGCGCATTGCTCTATCGCTTCAAGGCGTTCGAAGACTGAGCCCGACGCGGAGGCCCGGCATGCCGGGTTTCCGCCATCACATTGAGCGCGGCAAACCTGTTCTAGATCCGCGCGCAGAATCCGTCAAACGCGCCGAGCTCCACTTCCGCCCCGTTCAACACGCCCGTCATGCCCGGCAAATCGACGGACTTGACGTGACCGACGGCCATCTGCAGCGGCACCTCCTGCGGCGTGTCGGCGAAGTTGAAGATGAACAGCAGCGTTTCCTTGCCCTTGCTGCGGGTGAATATCAGCACATCGTCGCTGTCGCTGTCGTGAAACTCGATATCGCCATCAAACAGCGCCGCGTGCTCGCTGCGGAAGGCCAGCGTGGCGCGATAGTGGCTGTAGACCGAGTCTGGCTTGGGCGCCTGCTCGAACACCGAAAGCGACAGATGCGCCTCGGGCACCGGCAGCCACGGCTTCTCTGCAGTGGAAAATCCGGCATCAGGCGGCACATTGCTCCACGGCATCGGCGTACGGCAGCCGTCGCGGCCCTTGTAGGACGGCCAGAAGCGGATGCCGTAGGGGTCGCGCAGATCCTCGAAGGCAAGCTCCGCCTGCGGCAGACCAAGCTCCTCGCCCTGGTAGAGGCAGATCGAACCCCTGAGCGTCGCCATCACCGAGATGGCGAGCCTTGCGACCGGCTCGCGTTCGGCCTCGGTTTTGGCGAAGCGCGAGACATGGCGATCGACATCGTGATTGGAAAACGCCCAGCACACCCAGCCATCCGAGACCACGGTGAAGAAATTCTCCACGCATTTGCGGATATGGGCCGGCGAGAAATCCGGGCCCAGGAAATCGAAGGTGTAGCACATATGGAGCTTGTCATCGCCGGCGGTATATTCGGCAACGGTCTTCAATGAGCGCGCGCCGTCGCCGACCTCGCCGACCGAGGAGCGGTCGTCATATTCATCGAGCAGCGCGCGGAAACGCTTCAGAAAGCCGATATTCTCCGGCCTTGTCTTGTCGTAAATGTGCTTCTGAAAACCGTAGGGATTCACATCGGGCGCATCGAGGCCGGCGGCATCGTCATCCTCCAGCATCGGCGGGTTGTCGCGCAGCTTGTCGTCGCAGAAATAATAGTTGACCGTATCGAGGCGGAAGCCATCGACACCGAGATCGAGCCAGAACCGAACCGCGTCGAGCAACGCATCCTGCACCGCCTCGCAATGAAAATTGAGATCGGGCTGGCTCGTCAGGAAATTATGCATGTAATACTGCTTGCGGGTGCCGTCCCATTCCCAGCCCGGACCGCCGAAGATCGACATCCAGTTGTTGGGCGCCGTGCCATCGGGTTTGGCATCGGCCCAGACATACCAGTCGGCCTTGGGATTATCCTTGCTTGAACGGCTTTCCTTGAACCAGGGATGCTGGTCGGAGGTATGTGACAGCACCTGATCGATGATGACCTTCAGGCCGAGCCTGTGGGCTTCGTCGACCAGCGCCCTGAAATCATCGAGCGTGCCGAACATGGGATCGACATCGAGGTAGTCCGAGACATCATAGCCCATGTCGGCCATTGGCGACTTGAAGAAGGGCGACAGCCAGATCGCATCGACGCCGAGTTCGGCCACATAGGTGAGCCGCCGGGTGATGCCGGGCAGATCGCCAATGCCGTCGCCTGTGGTATCCTGAAAGGAGCGGGGATAGATCTGGTAGATGACGCCGCCACGCCACCAATTGCCGGTATTGCCGTCCGTCATTGAAAATTCCCTGGTCGAAATGCTCTATCTTTTTTACGCGCGCCCGGACGGAAAGCCGGTATCCACTTTTCCTGGACGCGCTCTCGCCGTGAGCCTATCTCCGCGACCGCCCGAGGTAAATGCGGCGGCCACGTTTCTTTTGCAACGCACAATCACGGCGAAAGTGCCACTGTAATATGACTGACATATGCGCGGGCTAAAGCGGCTGAACCCTCTCAAGGACCCTTCGGCTCCAGAAAGTCTCTTGATGAACGAACCGGTGAAAAGACTGACCCTCGTTTCCGATGCCTGGCATCCGCAGGTCAACGGCGTGGTCCGGACCATCGAGAACACCAATCGCGAGCTGGCGAAGATGGGCATGGAGGTGACGATGATCACCCCCGACATGTTCCGCAACATGGGCATGCCGACCTATCCGGAAATCCGCCTGGCGCTGGCGAGCTACCGCCACGTGGCCCGCCTGATCGAGGAAAGCCGTCCGGATTACGTTCACATCGCCACCGAAGGGCCGCTCGGCTACAAGGCGCGGCGCTGGTGCCGCAGAAGGAAGTTCCGCTTTTCGACGAGCTACCACACGCGGTTTCCGGAATATGTCTCCGCGCGCCTGCCGATCCCGGCAAGCTGGCTCTATTCGATGATGCGCAACTTCCACAATGCCGGCAATGGCTGCATGGTCGCCACCGAAAGCCTCGCCCGCGAACTCGAGGGTCATGGCTTCAACAATCTGATGCGCTGGAGCCGGGGGATCGACAACACGCTGTTCTATCCGCGCCCGAAGACGGATGCCCCGTTCGGCGGCCTGCCCCGGCCGATCTTTCTGACCGTCGCGCGCGTGGCGGTGGAAAAGAACATCCAGGCGCTGCTCTCCCTAGACCTGCCGGGCAGTATCGTGATCGTCGGCGACGGCCCCGCGCGGCGCGAGTTGGAAGAAAAATATCCGAAGGCCCATTTTCTCGGCATGCTGAAAGGCGATGAACTGGCCAAAACCTATGCCGAGGCCGATGTCTTCGTCTTCACCTCCAAGACCGACACCTTCGGCAACACCATCATCGAGGCGTTGTCATCCGGCATTCCCGTGGCGGCCTTCCCCGTCACCGGCCCCGCCGATATCCTCGGCGGCCACGAACAGGCGGGCGCGCTTGACGAGGACCTTAAGGCCGCCTGCCTCAAAGCACTCGATTGCTCATCGGAAAAGGCCCGCGAACTGGCCTCGACCTACACCTGGGAGGCAGCCGCCGCCCAGTTCCACGACAACGTCATCCGGGCGCATGACGGCTGAGGGTCAGCGCTTCTTCTTGCGCTTGTGCTCGAACGGGTTCTCGCCGGCGCGGAAGTGGATGCGGATCGGGACGCCCGGCATTTCGAAATCATTGCGCAGGCCGTTGGTCAGATAGCGGATATAGCTTTCCGGCACCGCATCCGGACGCGTGCAGGAAATCATGAAGCCAGGCGGCCGGGTCTTCACCTGGGTCATGTATTTCATCCTGAGCCGCCTGCCGGAAACGGCGGGCGGGGGATGACTGACGGTCTGATGGTCGAGCCAGCGGTTGAGCCTCGCCGTGGAGATGCGCCGGTTCCAGACCTTGTCGGTATCGGCGATCGCCTGCATCAGCTTGTCGAGGCCGGTGCCACGTTCGCCGGAGATCGGCACGGCGCGGATGCCACGCGCCTGTGGCAGCAGCCGATCGGTCTTCTCACGCAGATCGGCGAGCACGGCCTGGCGATCCTCGATCATGTCCCATTTGTTGAAGGCGAGAACGGCGGCGCGGCCCTCGCGCAGCACCAGATCGACGATCTGCAGGTCCTGTTTTTCAAACGGGATCGTCGCATCGAAGACGATCACCACGCATTCGGCAAACCGGATCGCACGCAGAGCGTCGGAAACCGAGAGCTTTTCCAGCTTTTCGACCACCCGCGCCTTGCGGCGCATGCCGGCGGTGTCGAACAGCTTGATCGGCCGGCCGCGCCATTCCCATTCGACCGAGATCGAATCGCGGGTGATGCCGGCTTCCGGGCCGGTGAGCAGCCGGTCCTCGCCGAGATAACGGTTGATCAAAGTCGACTTGCCAGCGTTCGGCCGGCCGACGATCGCGACCCGAAGCGGCTTGCTGTCGTCATAGGGCGCGACCTCTTCAGGATTTTCGGCCTCTTCCTTGGTCAGCATCACATCGGTCAGCGCTTCCTCGGCGGGCTCTTCCTTGGGGAAGGCGCGCTCCTCGCCGATCGCCTCGACGATGGCGTCGCGCAGATCGTGCATGCCCTGGCCATGCTCGGCGGAAATCGGGCAGGGTTCGCCAAGCCCGAGCGTGAAGGCGTCATAGAAGCCGACATCCGAGCCGCGCGCCTCGGCCTTGTTGGCGACCAGCACCACGGGCTTTCCGCGGCGGCGCACCATTTCGGCGAGCGTATTGTCGGCGGGCGTCAGTCCCGCCTTGGCGTCGACGACGAACAGCGAAAGATCGGCCTCGTCGATCGCCGCCTCGGTCTGGGCGCGCATGCGCCCCGGCAGGGTGTCGGCGGCGGCCTCCTCGAGGCCGGCCGTGTCGATGATGGTGAAACGCAGATCCGCAAGCCGCGCCTCGCCCGGACGGCGGTCGCGGGTCACCCCGGGCGTGTCATCGACAAGCGCCAGCTTCTGCCCGACCAGACGGTTGAACAGCGTCGACTTGCCAACATTGGGTCTTCCGACGATGGCGACCTTGAAACTCATGAATGTTTCTCCTGGCGGTCATTTCCCGCCGCTTTCCCGCGGTGCTTCGCCTCGCCGCGAAATGCCTGTCAGCCGGCCGCGCTTTCGGCGACATTGCCGTCGGCGGTCATCACCTCGAGCATGATCTGGGCGCGGTTGAGCACGTTGCGCGGGGCTTCCGGGTCGTTGGCAATCGCCTCGAACCATTGCTGGGCGCGGGTGTAATCCTTCAGCCGATAGGCCGACAGTCCGAGTATTTCGCGGGCGGAGAAGCGGAACGGATTGCCGTCATTCGACAGTTCCTCGACCTCGGCGGAAACCTGCTCATAGGTGCCGGTATCGACCAGCAGCCAGCCGGCGCGCAGCTTGGCCGCATCGCGGATCGCTTCCGGAACGGAGCGGTCCTTGCCGATCGACGAGAAGGCCGAGATCGCGGCGGCCGTGTCGCCCGCTTCGGAAAGCAGGGTGGCGGCGCGCAACTGCGCCAGCACCGGATAGGAGCCGTGGCCTTCCTGTTCCAGCTCAGTCAGCGTCTGTTCGGCGGCTTCGAGATTGCCGGCTTCGATCTGGTTCAGCGCGGTGAGGAACACGTCGCCGGACTTCGCCGCCTCGCGGGACTGCCAGTATTCATAACCGCGCCAGCCGGCCGTGCCAACCACGAGAATGACGGCAGCCGCGATCAGGATCTTGCCATAGCGCCGCCAGGCATCTTTCATCCTGTCGGAACGCAGTTCCTCATTCACCTCGCGGATAAAGCTGTCGTCCTGATTTGCCATTCCGTCACTCCGGCATGCATTTTGTTACGTGCCGGGCCTTCTAACCGTTTTTTCGCTCTGTTGTAAGGGCAAAAGGCGCTTCGCCGCACCGATTATGCGGCGAACTGGATCGGCACGCCGATCAGCCAGACATGCAGCTTCCAGATGAACAGGCCCCACAGCACGATGCCGAGGATAAAGGCATAGGCATCATAGCGCGCCGAGGCGAACGGCTTGCGCGTCAAAAGCCCCGCCCGCTCGCGGCGCGCCAGCGAGATGCGCAGGATCACCGCCCAGATCAGGATGCCGGCAAACAGGATGACCGAAGCCGCCTCGCCATTGGCCAGAAGATGGGCGAGCGCCCAGATCTTGACCGACAGCACCATCGGGTGCTTGGCGATCCGCGCGATCTTTCCCGGCGGGAAGAAGCTTGCCGCAAGACAGATCATCGCGATCAGCATCAGAAGGATCGTGATATGGGCCATCCAGAATGGCGGCGTGTAGAGGACGATGCCGCTTTGGCGGGCCTGACCGAAGGCGAACACCAGAAAGACGAATTCGGCAAGCGCCACCAGAGAAAACAGGCCCCGCCATGGTTTTTCGCCGATGCGGTCGATCATCGACTGGCGAAAGCCGGGCGCGAAGGCGTGGACGAGATGGGTTCCGGTGAACAGCAGAACCGCGATGATAAGCATGACCATGAAGGAGACCCCGGCGAACAATCCAATGGAGGCCACCATAAGCCGGAAACGCAAAGTTTAGAAGTGTTCCAGCCGTTTTCGCGGCGGGAGAAAGCGGCGGACGGGATTGGGTGACAATCCCGTCCATTCTCGGGATCAGCCTTCGGGATGCGGCTCGACCACATCGCCGCCGGGCTCCTGATAGTCCTCGCGGTCGATCTCGGGCAACGGCTGGCCGAAGATCGCGGCCTCGAAGGCGGCAAGACGCTTGTAGATCGAGATCAGCTCGATGATCGTCGACCATGACATCACGAGATACTGGAACGAGCTTGCGACCTGCCCGAAGGCGGAGACGATCTGCTGGACGAGACCGTAGGTGACCGCGCCTGCCACGATCGCGGGCACGAGGATGAAATAGGCGAAGATATTGTCGGCCTGCAGGTAGAGAGAGCGGGCGAGATTGAAATAGGTGTAGTGCAGATAGAGCCGGAAATAATTGCGGCGCACATTGTCGAACAGTTCGACCAAGGTCTCCGGCTGGGCGCGGTCGGCGTGGTCCTCGCCATAGACGAGTTCCTTACGATAGGCGGCTTCCACGCGCTGGTTGCGGAATTCAAGCCCCGGCAGTTTGACGCCGACCACCACCATCAGGATCGTGCCGAACAGCGACCAGAAGATCGCGGCGGTGAAGAGCGGCGCCGGGATCGCGCCGATGATCGGCAGTTCGGTGACATATTGCGACAGCGAGAACAGCACCGGCAGGAAGGCGATCAGCGTCATCACCGAATCGATCATCGAGACCCCGAGACCCTCCATGATCGAGGCGAAGCGCATCGTGTCTTCCTGCACGCGCTGGGAAGCGCCCTCGATATGGCGGACGCGCTCCCACATGCCGGTGTAGTAATCATTCATCGCCGTGCGCCAGCGGAAGATATAGTGGCTGATGAAGAAGCGCGTGACGATGAACAGCGTGACGGACAGGAAGGCGATCTGCAGGAAGATCAGCATCAGCGTGTAGAAGTCGCCGGCGGTGATGCCGCCGTCCCCCTGGAGTGCCGCCTGCAGCGTATCGCCGAAGGGCCGGCGCCAGTTGTTGATCGCGACCGAGATCTGCACCGAGAAATAGGTGATGAAGATGATCAGCTGCGAGCCCCAGACCGACCAGAGCTGCCACTTGCGATTATCGCCGACAATCCACCAGAACACGCCGAAAATTACCGAAAACACGGCGTAATAGAGATAGAACCAGAGGAAATCCGGCGTGATGAAATGGGCAAGCCCGACCGGTTGGTCACCTTCCGGAAAAGGCGCGAAACCCATGCTGACGCCGAGTTCGCGCACCACGCCGTACCAACCGGCGATCGCGACCAGCGTCCATATCAGAGCGGAAAGGAAAAACCATTTCGGCTTCGGAAAGAATGACTGAAACAAGAGCGGGCCTTCCGGAGATGTTTGCGCTTTCGCAACTCTTACGGCATTTCGCTTAACAAAGAGAAATTAAACATAATTAAGTTGCGTCACATTCTCGTGGACAATCGCCGCTGAAGGATCACCCTCCGGCTCCTTCGCCCATCGTCAGCACCAGCGGCCCGTTGCGGGTCGCGACGATCGTGTGTTCGAACTGAACCGTCAGCGCCTGTGGCACCGAATAGAGCACCCATTCGCGGTCTTCCTCCTCCGCCCATTCGCCGCCGAGCGAAAGGAAGGGCTCAACGGTGAAGACCTGGCCTTCCGCAATGATCCGCCGCTCGCTCTTGTCCGGCCATGTGGAAAGCTCGGAGGGCTCCTCATGCAGCGACCGGCCGATGCCGTGGCTGGCGAGGTTCTGGATCAGCGAATAGCGGTTCTTGCGCGCGAAATCGCCGATGGCGTTGCCGATGGCGGAAAAGCCGCCGCCGGGCTTGACCTGGTTGATGCCGGTCCACATCGCCCGCTTGCCGTCGCGGCAGAGCCGCTTGACCTTGGACGTGACCGGCGGCACGGCGAAGGACGCGCCGGTATCGGAGAAAAAGCCGTTCTTTTCGGCCGAGACATCGATATTGACGAGGTCGCCCGCGGCGATCACCCGATCGCCCGGAATGCCGTGGGCCACTTCCTCGTTGACCGAGATGCAGGTGGCACCGGGAAACCGATAGGTGACTTCCGGGGCCGATTGCGCGCCATTCTGCTCAAGGAAAGCCCGGCCGATATTGTCGAGCTCCAAGGTGGTGATCCCCGGCTCAAGCGCGGCCGCCATGCGTTCAATCGCGGTGGCGCAAATCCGGCCGATATCCTTTAGCGCGGCCAGTTCTTCCTCAGTCTCGACAATCATGGGATGCTTTCTTTCAGACCGGCTCTCCCTGAGCCAACATTTCCTTCACCATCGGCGCGACCTTCGTGCCGAATAATTCGATGGCATGCAACACTTCGTCATGCGGCACAAGACCGACGGCGAACTGGATCATGAATCGGTCAAGCCCCATGATCCGCTGATGGGCGACGATCTTCCGCGCCAGCTCCTCCGGCCCGCCGATGAAAAGCGCGCCTTCCGGCCCGCGCGTGGCATCATACTGCGCCCGGCTTTGCGGGCCCCAGCCACGCTCGCGCCCGATCCGGTCCATCACCGCCTTCTGCGGCTCGTAGAAGATGTCGGCGGCCTTTTCGGTGGTATCGGCGAGAAAACCGTGGACGGAGATCGCGCGCTTCAGCTTTGCCGGATCGTGACCTGCCTGCTCGCCGGCCTTTTTGTGAAGATCGAACAATGGCGCGAACCGGCGCGGCTGGCCGCCGAGAATGGCGATGATCAGCGGCAGGCCGAGAAAGCCCGCGCGCGCCATCGACTGCGGCGTGCCGCCGGCCGCGATCCAGACCGGCAGCGGGTCCTGAACCGGGCGGGGATAGACCGGCAGGTTGTTGATCGGCGCCCGCGTCTTGCCAGACCACGTCACCGTCTCGTTGTCGCGGAGCTTCAACAGCAGATCGAGCTTTTCCTCGAACAGCTGGTCATAGGCTTCCAGCGGATAGCCGAACAGCGGGAAGCTTTCGATGAAGGAACCCCGCCCGGCCATGATCTCGGCGCGGCCGCCCGACAGAAGATCGACGGAGGAGAATTGCTGGAACACCCGCACCGGATCATCCGACGACAGGATCGAGACCGCGCTGGTAAGGCGGATATTCTCGGTGATCGTCGCCGCACCCGCCAGAACCGTGGCCGGCGAGGACACGAGATAATCGACCCGGTGATGCTCGCCAACGCCGAAGACATCGAGCCCGACCTTGTCGGCGAGGGTGATCTCCTCCATCAGGTTCTTCATCCGCTTTTCGGCCTCGCGGCCGCGATCGATGCCATCGGCCGGATCGACATCGGCAAAGGTGAAAACGCCCAGTTCCATGAGACTGTCCTTACGGTTGAATTTGTTTGACCCCGATATGGGGCAGGCAGGCGGCATTGTCACGCCGGGAGCAGGCTTCAACGGCGAAACGCAGTGTTCACCATCCGCCGCTGGCCGAGCGCGGCAAAAAAACGACCAACCGGTCAAAATTTCTGCCCCACCCAAGCCATTCTGGGGCCTCGCGGCGATTGCATGGCCCCATATTTGCGCATAACCTTTCCTGCAAACAACAAAAACGGGAATGGTTCGACACATGGCACGCACGGTCGTCATAACAGGCTCCACAAGCGGCATAGGTCTCGGTATCGCCGAGGGTTTTGCGGCCGCCGGCGACAATATCGTTCTGAACGGGTTCGGAAAGCAGGAAGAGATCGACGCCGCGGTCGAGCGCATCGGCGCGCTGGGCAGCGGCTCGGTGATCTACCACCCCGCCGACATGACGAAGCCGGACGAGATTGCGGCGATGATCGCTTCGGCGGCGGATACGTTCGGCGGCATCGATGTGCTGGTCAACAATGCCGGCATCCAGCATGTCAGCCCGATCGAGGATTTTCCGCCGGAAAAATGGGACCGGATCATCGCCATCAACCTGACGAGTTCGTTCCACACCATCCGCCACACCGTGCCGCTGATGAAGAAGGCGGGCTCGGGCCGCATCATCAATCTGGTCTCCGCCCACGGCCTGGTCGCCTCGCCCTTCAAGGCGGCCTATGTTTCGGCCAAGCACGGCATGATGGGCCTGACCAAGACCGTGGCGCTGGAGCTTGCCGAACACCGGATCACGGTCAACGCGATCTGTCCCGGCTATGTGCTGACGCCGCTGGTGGAAGCCCAGATACCCGACACCGCCAGGGCCCGCGGCATGACCGAGGAAGAGGTCAAGACCGAGGTGCTGCTCGCCGCCCAGCCGACCAAGGAATTCGTGACCGTCGAACAGATCGCCGCGACCGCGCTCTATCTGGCAAGCGATGCGGCGGCCCAGGTGACCGGCACCCATATTTCGATCGATGGCGGCTGGACGGCCGAGTGACCGTTTGCGCGAACACGCGCTTTCTGAAGGATTTTTGATGACGATACGGTTCATACTGAACGATGAGGAAATTGCGCTCGACGCGCTGCCGCCGGCGGAAACCCTGCTCGACTACCTGCGCATCCAGAAGCGGCTGACCGGCTCCAAGGAAGGCTGCGCGGAGGGCGATTGCGGGGCCTGCACCGTGCTTGTCGGCCGGCTGACGCGCGGCAGGCTGGTCTATGAAACCGTCAATGCCTGTATCCGCTTCGTGGCCTCGCTCAACGCCACCCATGTGGTGACGATCGAGCATCTGGCGGCCAAGGACGGCACGCTGCACCCGGTGCAGCAGGCGATGGTCGACCTCAACGGCTCGCAATGCGGCTTCTGCACGCCCGGCATCGTGATGTCGCTTTATGCGCTCTGGATGGAGAACGAGAAGCCCTCGCGCTTCGCCATCGAGAAGGCGTTGCAGGGCAATCTCTGTCGCTGCACCGGCTACGAGCCGATCGTGAAGGCCGCCGAGAAGGCATCGGCCACCCGCCCCGATGCGGCCTTCGACGCGATCGCCCGCGAGCGCGATCAGGTGATGGCGAAGCTTGCCGGCATGAAGACGGACGCCACGATCACGGTCGGCGACGACAGCAGCCGCGCCATCATTCCGGGCTCGATCGCCGCACTCGCCGATACGCTGAAGGAATACCGCGACGCCACCATCGTGGCAGGCTCCACCGATGTCGGGCTGTGGGTCACCAAGCAGATGCGCAGGCTGAACCCGATGGTGTTCATCAATCAGCTCGAAGAGTTGCAGACCATCACCGAGACCGAGACCGGCTTCATCATCGGCGCGGGCGTGACCTATTCCGAAGCGCTGCCGGCGCTGGCGGAAAAAATCCCGGCCTTTTCCCGGCTGATTGTCCGCATCGGCGGCGAGCAGGTGCGCAATATGGGCACGATCGGCGGCAATGTCGCCAATGGCTCGCCGATCGGCGACACCCCGCCCGCCCTGATCGCGCTCGGCGCCACGTTGACGCTGCAATCGACAGACGGCACCCGCACGATCGCGCTGCAGGATTATTTCCGCGACTACGGCAAGCAGGACCGCAAGCCCGGCGAATTCGTGCTGTCGCTCACCGTGCCGAAACCCGCGACGGACAGCCATTTCGCCGTCTACAAGGTCGCCAAGCGCCGCGAGGAGGATATCTCCGCGGTCTGCGGCGCGTTCTATCTGAAGCTTGCCGAAGACGGCACGGTCGCGACCATCCGCATCGCCTATGGCGGCATGGCGGGGATACCCAAGCGCGCTACCCATGTGGAGGCGGCGCTTTCCGGCAAGCCGTGGAACAGCGAAACGGTGGAAGCCGCCCGCGCGGCCTTCGAGGACGACTACCAGCCGATGACCGATATGCGCGCCACCGCCGCCTATCGCATGCTGACGGCGAAGAACCTTTTGACGCGGTTCCTTCTGGAAACCGGCGGCGACGCGCAGGAACTGCGTCGTTTCGCGGAAGAGGAGGCCTGAGTGATGGACAAGGCAATCCACGACACGGCGAACCTGAAGGCCGAAATCTCCGGCGGCATCCACAAATCCCGGGTGCATGATTCCGCCCACAAGCATGTGGCCGGTACCGCCGAATATATCGACGACATGCCGGAACCCGCGGGTCTGCTGCATGCCGGCGTCGGCCTTTCCGACCGACCTCACGCGAAGATCCACGCCATGGACCTCTCGAAGGTCGAGGCGGCCCCCGGCGTGGTCTGCGTGCTCACGGGCAAGGATGTGCCCGGCGTCAACGACATCTCGTCGGGCGGGCACCACGACGAGCCGCTGTTTGCCGACGAAATCGTCGAATATCACGGCCAGCTCATCTTCGCCGTGATCGCCGAGACCCGCCATCAGGCCCGCGCGGCGGCGAAACTGGCGGAGATCACCTATGAGGACCTGCCGTTCTGGACCAGCGTGCGCGATGCGCTGGCTCACAATGCGCCGGACGTCATCACGCCGCTGAAATTGCAGCGCGGCGATGCCAGGGCAGCACTCGCGTCGGCGAGAAACCGGATCACCGCCGAAATGGAAATCGGCGGCCAGGAGCATTTCTATCTCGAAAGCCAGATCGCGTTGGCGATCCCCGGCGAGGATGACGAGGTGGCGGTGTGGTCGTCCACCCAGCACCCGAGCGAGATCCAGCATATTGTCGGCCACGTGCTCGATATCCCATCCAATGCGGTGACCGTCTACCAGCGGCGCATGGGCGGCGGTTTCGGCGGCAAGGAGACGCAGGGCAACGGCTTTGCGGCGGTCGCGGCGCTGGCAGCGAAGAAGCTGAACCGCGCGGTGAAAATCCGCCCGGACCGCGACGAGGACATGATCATGACCGGCAAGCGGCATGACTTCGTCGCCTTCTACGACATAGGTTATGATGATGACGGCGTGATCGAGGCGGTGGACGCCACCTTCGCCGCACGCTGCGGCTTTTCCGCCGATCTCTCCGGTCCGGTGACCGACCGGACGCTGTTTCACGCCGATAGTTCCTATTACTACCCGAACGTCCATCTGGTGACGCGGCCACTCAAGACGCATACCTGCTCCAACACCGCCTATCGCGGCTTCGGCGGGCCGCAGGGCATGCTGGCGGGCGAGCGCTTCATCGAGGAAATCGCCTATGCGCTGGGCCGCGACCCACTCGATATCCGCAAGGCCAATTTCTACGGACCGAACGGCTCCGGCCGCGATGTCACGCCCTACCACCAGACGGTGGAGGACAACATCATCCTGCGTGTGGTCGAGGAGCTGGAGGAAAGCGCCGATTACCGCGCCCGCAGGCAGGCGATCATCGACTTCAACAAGACGAGCCCGGTCATCAAAAAGGGCATCGCGCTGACGCCGGTGAAATTCGGCATTTCCTTCACCATGACTGCCTTCAATCAGGCCGGTGCGCTGGTCCATGTCTATCAGGATGGTTCGGTGCAGTTGAACCATGGCGGCACGGAGATGGGCCAGGGGCTCTACATCAAGGTCGCGCAGGTGGTGGCCGACGTGTTCCAGATCGATCTGGAGCGGGTGAAGATCACCGCAACCACCACCGGCAAGGTGCCCAACACCTCGGCCACCGCCGCCTCGTCAGGCTCCGACCTCAACGGCATGGCGGCCTATAACGCGGCCAAGGAGATCAAGGATCGCCTGATTGCCTTTGCGGCCAGCCATTATCAGGTCGACGCCCACGATATCGAATTCCTGCCCAACCGGGTCAGGATCGGCGGGCGGGAAATCCCCTTCCCCGAATTGGTGAAGGCGGCCTATTTCGGCCGTATCCAGCTTTCGGCGGCGGGTTTCTACAAGACCCCGAAAATCCATTGGGACCGGGCGGCGGGCAAGGGAAGGCCGTTCTACTATTTCGCCTATGGCGCGGCCTGCACCGAGGTCTCGATCGATACGCTGACGGGCGAATACATTTTCGAGCGCACCGATATCCTCCACGATGCCGGCCGCTCGCTGAACCCGACCATCGATATCGGCCAGATCGAGGGCGGCTTCATTCAGGGCATGGGCTGGCTGACGACCGAGGAATTGTGGTGGAACGACAAGGGGCATCTGCGCACACACGCGCCCTCCACCTACAAGATCCCGCTCGCCTCCGACCGGCCGAAGATCTTCAATGTCAGGCTGACGGATTTTTCCGAAAACCGCGAGCCGACCATCGGCCGTTCCAAGGCCGTCGGCGAACCGCCCTTCATGCTGGCGATCTCGGCGCTGGAGGCGATCTCGATGGCGGTGGCGAGCGTCGCCGATTACCGCGTCTGCCCGCGTCTCGACGCGCCGGCCACGCCGGAACGCGTGCTGATGGCGGTGGAGCGGATGAAGCAGGTTTAGGCCATGGGCGAGGCGGAGCGATTTCGGCGGTTCTTCGCGGCTGACGGTCCGTCCGTCATCGTCACGGTCGCCGCGATCAAGGGCTCGACGCCGCGTGAGGTCGGGGCCGCGATCGCCGTCTCGGCGGATGCGGCCTGCGGCACGATCGGCGGCGGGCAGCTTGAATATATCGCCATCGACCACGCCCGCGCGCTGCTTGCCGGACGAACGGGGGAAACGCGGCTCGATATCGCGCTCGGCCCCGAAATCGGCCAGTGCTGCGGCGGGCGCGCGGAACTGGCATTCGAGGTCGCCGACGCGGCATCGATTGCGACCTTCCTGTCTCGGCTGGAGGCAGAGACCACCCGCCAGCCCTCGGTGTTCATCTTCGGCGGCGGTCACGTCGGCTCGGCGCTGGCGGCGGCGCTCGCGCCGCTGCCCTTCAACACGGCAATCGTCGAGACCCGGCCGGACATGGTCGAGGCGCTGCCCGATGGCGTCGAACTCCGGCTCTCCGCCCTGCCGGAGGCGGAAGTTGCCAACATTCCCGCCGGCGGGGCCGCCGTGATCCTCACCCACGACCACGCACTCGATTTCCTGATCGCCACCGAGGCGCTGAAGCGCGATGACCTCGCCTATTGCGGCATGATCGGCTCGAAGACCAAACGCGCCACCTTTCTGAGCTACGCCCGAAAACAGGAGCTCTCCGAGGCCGCGCTTTCCCGCCTTGTGATGCCGATCGGCGGCACCGCTGTTTCCGACAAGCGCCCGGCGGTGATTGCCGCTCTGGTTGCAGCTGAACTGATTTCGGTCATTCATGCCGCAAAAGCGGGCAGGCTGCACACAGCGGATGCAGCCCGGTAACGCCTTCCTATCTATTTGCGATCATTCGCAAAACATCTCTTTTTTTTCGCGCGGAAATTGCGCATCATCTCGCGGATATTAGATTTGGGGACACTTTATGTTTGAACTCGCCATCATGTGGGAGTGGGCGCAATTCGCCGTGCGCTGGCTGCATGTCATCACGGCCATCGCCTGGATCGGCTCTTCCTTTTATTTCATCGCGCTCGATCTCGGTCTGGTCGCCCGCCCCGGCCTGCCGGAAGGCGTCTCCGGCGAGGAATGGCAGGTCCATGGCGGCGGGTTCTACAATATCCAGAAATACATGGTCGCGCCCGCGCACATGCCCGAGCACCTGATCTGGTTCAAATGGGAATCCTATTTCACCTGGATGTCCGGCTTTCTGATGCTGGCGCTGGTCTATTATGGCGGCGCGGACCTGTTCCTGGTCAATCGCAGCGTGCTCGACGTCTCCGCCCCGGTCGCGATCCTGATCTCGCTTGCCTCGCTTTCCATCGGCTGGCTGTTCTATCACTATCTCTGCAAATCGCCGCTCGGCAAGCACACGATCGGCTTGATGCTGCTGCTCTATGTGCTGCTGGTGTTCATGGCCTGGGGCTACTCGCACCTCTTCACCGGCCGCGCGGCCTTCCTGCATATGGGCGCGTTCACCGCGACGATCATGACCGCCAATGTGTTCTTCGTGATCATCCCGAACCAGAAGATCGTGGTCGCCGACCTGAAGGCTGGCAAGACGCCCGATCCGAAGCTCGGCAAGGAGGCCAAGCAGCGCTCGCTGCACAACAACTACCTGACGCTGCCGGTCATCTTCTTCATGCTTTCGAACCACTATCCGCTGGCATTCGCGACCACATATAGCTGGATCATCGCATCGCTGGTGTTCCTGATGGGCGTCACCATAAGGCACTATTTCAACACCGTTCATGCCCGCAAGGGTCAGCCGAACTGGACCTGGTTGCTGACCGCGCTCATCTTCATCGTGATCATGTGGCTGTCCACCTCTCCGCAATTCTTCAAGGCGGAAAACCCCGACATGGCGGTCGCCCCCGCCTTCGAGAAATTTGCCGCGGACCCGCATTTCGCCGATGCCAAGCAGGTGGTTTCGACGCGCTGTTCGATGTGCCACATGGCCGAGCCCGTCTATGAGGGTATTCACCGCCCGCCGCTCAATGTGCGCTTCGAGACCGACGCGGAAATCGCCGCGCGCGCAAGCCAGATTTACTTGCAGGCCGGCCGCAGCCATGCCATGCCTCCGGGGAACGTAACCGGCATGACGCCGGACGAACGGGCGAAGCTGGTGGCATGGTACAGGTCGAGCACGCAGGCAAAGAGCGAATGATCCTCAGGGGGCGGTTGCTGTCGTTTCACCGCCGCCCCGAGGACCTCTCGGATACGGCGAGCTATCTTTACGAGGAAGATGGCGGGCTGCTGATCGAAGGCGGCCGCATCACCGCTTGCGGCGCGTTTGCCGCTATCAGGGCCGAGGCGCCGGATAATGTCGAGATCATCGATCATCGCCCGCATCTGATCCTGCCGGGCCTGATCGACACCCATCTGCACGTTCCGCAGATGCAGGTGATCGGCTCCTATGCCGCGAACCTCCTGGAATGGCTCAACACCTACACCTTCGTCGAGGAACAGCGCTTTTCCGATCCCGCGCATGCCGACCGCATCGCCGTCGCCTTCTTCGACGAGATGATCCGCCAGGGCACGACCACCGCCGTTGCCTATTGCTCGGTGCACAAGGCCTCCGCCGACGCCTATTTCGCGGAAGCAGAGCGCCGCAACATGCTGATGCTCGGCGGCAAGGTGATGATGGACCGCAATGCGCCGGACGCGCTCACCGATACGCCGCAGACAAGCTATGACGACACGAAGGCCGTGATCGCCGCATGGCACGGCAAGGGCCGCAACCATGTGGTCATCTCGCCGCGCTTTGCGATCACCTCCTCGCCGGAGCAAATGGAGATGGCGGCGGCACTCGCACGCGAATTCCCAGACTTGCATATCCAGACGCATCTGTCGGAAAACCTGGCGGAGATCGAGTTCGCCTGCTCGCTCTATCCGAAGGCCAAGGACTATACCGATATCTACGCCCATTACGGTCTGTTGCGGGAGAACATGCTGCTGGGTCACGCGATCCACCTTTCGGAGCGCGAACGCGATGCGATCTCGGAAACCGGCGCGGTCGCCGTCCATTGCCCGACCTCGAACCTGTTTCTCGGTTCCGGCCTGTTTCCGCTGAAGGAGTTGGAACGCCGGGACGGGCCGGTGCGCATCGCGGTTGCCACCGATATCGGCGGCGGCACCAGCTATTCGATGTTGAAGACCATGGACGAGGCCTACAAGATCCAGCAATTGCGCGGCGAACGGCTGACGCCGCTGGAGAGCTTCTTCCACATGACGCGCGGCAATGCCGAGGCGCTTGGCCTTGCCGACAGGATCGGCACGCTGGAACCGGGCACCGATGCCGATATCGTCGTGCTGGATGCGCGCGCGACCCCTGCCATGGCGCTGAAGATGGAGGCCGCCAGCACGCTTGCCGAGGAGCTTTTCCTGCTGCAGACGCTCGGCGACGACCGGGCGATCGCCGAGACCTATGTTGCCGGGAGGCCGGCCAAATCGGCGATATGACGCGGCTTGGCAGATCGTCACTCATATGTGATAAGACTATTTATATTTGATGCTGGAGGAAATCATGTTCTCGGAGCCCTTGACCATTGCCGACCTGAAGAAGCGGGCGAAATGGCGCGTGCCGAAGATGTTTTACGACTACGCCGACAGCGGCGCATGGACGGAAAGCACCTATCGCGCCAATGAGGCGGATTTTACCAAGATCCACCTGCGCCAGCGGGTCCTGGTCGACATGTCGAACCGCTCGCTTGCCTCCACTATGATCGGCGAGAACGTATCGATGCCGGTCGCGCTCGCGCCCACCGGGCTTTGCGGCATGCAGCATGCCGATGGCGAAATCCTCGCCGCCCAGGCGGCGGAGGAGGCCGGCGTCCCCTTCACCCTGTCGACCATGAGCGTCTGCTCGATCGAGGATGTCGCCGAACACACGACCAAGCCGTTCTGGTTTCAGCTTTATGTGATGAAGGACCGTGGCTTTGTCGAAAGCCTGATCGGCCGCGCCAAGGCCGCGGGCTGCAGCGCGCTGGTGCTGACGCTTGACCTGCAGATCCTCGGCCAGCGTCACAAGGACCTCGTCAACGGGCTTTCCACCCCGCCGAAATTCACGCCGAAACATGTCTGGCAGGTCGGCACCCGCCCGTTCTGGGCGCTGGACATGCTGCAGACCAAGCGTCGCTCGTTCCGCAATATCGTCGGCCACGCGCCGGCCTCCTCCGACCTGTCCTCGCTCGCCGTCTGGACCGCCGAACAGTTCGATACGCGGCTCTCATGGGCGGATGTGGAATGGATCCGCGAGCGCTGGGGCGGCAAGCTGATCCTGAAGGGCGTGCTCGACACCGAGGACGCCGCGATGGCGGCGAAGACCGGGGCCGATGCCATCATCGTCTCCAACCATGGCGGCCGCCAGCTCGACGGCGCGCTGTCCTCGATCTCGATGCTGCCGAAGATCGTCGATGAAGTCGGCGGCGATATCGAAATCCACATGGATGGCGGCATCCGTTCAGGCCAGGATATCCTGAAGGCCCGCGCGCTCGGCGCCAGGGGCACCTATATCGGCCGCCCCTATCTCTACGGCCTCGGCGCCATGGGCAAGAAGGGCGTCACCCGCGCCCTCGACATCCTCCGCAAGGAACTCGACGTGACGATGGCGCTCTGCGGCAAGCGCGATATCGAGGAAATCGACCGCAGCATTCTGGCGAAGGTGGATTTTTGAGGGAGCGGTAGAGGGCTGAATAGTATTTGCCGCTATGCCGCTTGCTTTGGCTCGCCAATCTCTCGCCTTGAGGCTGGTGAGCAGCAGATGGCCTTGCCGCTTGCTCCCAATATTCTCTCCCGCTGGCGGGAGAGATGCCCCGACAGGGGCAGTGAGGGTGGAACGGCATCTCGTCTCGTGAAGGCGCTCGCGGTGACAGTCTCCCCCCTCACTGTCGCTTTCGCGACATCTCTCCCCTCCGGGGCGAGAAGATTGGGGGCTGTGCGGAGAGGCTACAAGTCCGTGCGCGTAACTACCCCACTCGGCCCGTCGCCAGCACGTTTGCCCAGTCCTCATATCCCCGTTCCCGCGCCATTGCGACCATCCGGCTCGTATCGTAGCGCACCTGGCGGAAGGTTGGCGTCCAGCCCATTTCCGTCTTCTCGATAAGCGCGTAGCAGGCGAACGGCGTGGCGGTTTCGAGCTTGTGGTCGACGGGGACGTGGTAGGCGAAACCGGGGCAGCCGACGGAGCCTGGATTGACGATCAGGCGGCCATCGGCGAGCATCACCGAGCGGGCGACATGGCTGTGGCCGCACAGGATCAGCGGATAGGTGATGCCGGCGGCAAGGGCCTCGATCTCCGTCTGTCCGCGCAGCGTGAAGCGGCCATTGTCGAGCAGTTCCTCCAGCCACATGACCTCGTCGTTCTTGGGCGTGGCGTGGCAGAGATAGACCTCCTGCGCCACCACGGCGGCGCTCGGCATGTCGCGGATCCATTGCAGATGCTCGTCCGAAAGCTCGCCGAAGATCGGCTTTTCCCAGTCGCCCATGTCCTCGAAAGGCCGGTCGACCAGCGCGCGATCGTGATTGCCGCGCACCGTGGTGAGCCGAAGCGAAAGCAGGCGGGCGGCGGTTTCGCCGGCGGCCAGCGGCCCGGACAGGCTGTCGCCGAGATTGACGATCAGATCAGGTTGATGCTGCTCGATATCGGCAAGCACGGCCTTGAGCGCGTCGATATTGCCGTGAATATCGGCGATCGCGGCGATCGTCATCAGCTGCCCCGATAGGTGGAATAGGCGTGGGCCGAAACGAGCAGCGGCACATGGTAATGCGCGGTGACATCGGCGATCGCGAAACGCAGCGGGATATCTTCCAGGAAGGCAGGCTCAGTTAACGTCGCGCCGGTGCGCCTGAGATA